>NZ_JBHLZP010000119.1:0-18514 GCF_042429965.1 Actinoallomurus acaciae | reverse complement strand
CGTACGCGCGGCACTCCCCTCGCTCGTCCTCGTCGCGGGCGCGACCGCGCTGCGGGCCGCGCTGCAGGCGGGCGCGGGCTGGGCCCAGGCACGGTTGAAACCCCGGGTCGACCATCTCGTGGAGAAGCGGTTGTTCGACCTGACCACGCGGGTCGACCTGCCCTCCTTCGACGACACCGAGTTCCACGACGCGATGCACCGGGCCCGCGACCGCGGGCTGATGGAGGCGGCGCCGGTGGTCGAGGCCACGATCGACGTCCTCAACGGGGTCTTCGGCCTGGTCGCCGCCGCCGGCGCGCTCGGCGTGCTGCACCCGGTGCTGCTGCCCCTGCTGCTGATCACGGCGGTGCCCGACGGCTGGGCGGCGGCGCGGGCGGCCCGCATGCGCTACCTGGCGATCTTCGTGCTCTCGGCGGTACGCCGGCGCAAGTGGATCCTGGCCGACCTGATGGCCGACCGCGACTCGGCGGCGGAGATCCGCGCGTTCACCATGCGCCCGTTCCTCGCCCGCGAACACGACCGGCTCGCGATCCGTGAACGCGACATCCACGTCGAGCTGGCCCGCCGCCAGACCGTCGTACGGATCCTGGGCGACATGGCCGGCGGCGTCGCGACCGGGGCGGTGTACGTCGCGCTCGGCGTGCTGCTCGCCGTCGGCGCCGTGCACCTCGCCGTGGCCGGTACCGCGGTGCTCGCGATCCGTACCGGACAGAGCTCCCTCGCCGCGCTGCTGTTCGCGGTGAACCGGTGTTACGAGTCCGGCCTGTACTTCTCGGACTACCTGGACTTCTGCGCCGACGCCGAGCGCCGGGTCCCACGGGCCCAGGACCGGCCGGTACCGGACGGCTTCGAGGTGATCAGCGCCGACCACGTCGGGTTCACCTACCCGGGTGCGGACCGGCCCGCGCTGCGGGACGTGTCGGTACGGATCCGCGCGGGCGAGGTCGTGGCGCTGGTCGGGGAGAACGGCTCCGGCAAGACCACCCTCGCCAAGATCCTGGCCGGGCTGTACAGCCCGGACGAGGGCGAGGTCCGCTGGGACGGCACACCCCTGCGCGACGTCGACCTCGACCGGCTCCGGCAGAACGTCGCGCTGATCCCCCAGCACTACACGCACTGGCCGATGACCGCGCGGCACAACATCGCCATGGGCCGGGAACCGTACGAGGACCCCATCGCCGACGCCGCCGCGGCCTCCGGCGCCGACGAGGTGATCGCCGGCCTGCCGCACGGGTACGACACGCTGCTGGACCGCCGGTTCAAGGACGGCCACGAGCTGTCCGGCGGCCAGTGGCAGCGCATCGCGGTCGCGCGGGGGTTCTACCGCGACGCGCCGCTGCTCATCTGCGACGAGCCCACCGCGGCCCTCGACGCCCGCGCCGAGCACGCGCTGTTCGAGCGCATCCGCGCCCATGCCGACGGACGTACGGTGCTGCTCATCACCCACCGGCTCGCCAGCGTCCGCCACGCCGACCAGGTGTACGTCCTGGACCAGGGCCGGCTGGTCGAGCAGGGCCCGCCGGCCGAACTCCTCGACGCGGGCGGGGTGTTCGGCGAGTTGTACGGCCTCCAGGCCCGCGCGTACCGCCTCGACTCGCGCGGATGAGCCGGAGCGCGACCGCCGCCTCGCCTCAGGACACGTCCGAGAAGGCGCCGCCTGTCCGGCCGGCGTCGTCAGCGGCGGCCGAGCCGTGGGCGGCGAGAAGCAGACTCGCCACGTGGCGGAGTCTGCCGTGTTCCTCCGGGGAAAGCTCCTCGCGGATCAGCCGCTGAGTCAGACGATGGACCTCGATCGTCCGGTGGGAGATGTCGAGCCGGGCGAGTCCATGGCTGCTGAACTCGCCGACGGCCCGGCTCAGCCTGATCGGGTCGTTGATCAGGCTGGTGAGTTCCGGGCTCAAACCTTCGGGCGCCCGGTGAAAGAGGTCGCGGCGAAACGGGCCGGGACCGAGGAAGGCGCAGACCCGAAGTAGGTCGACCGCCTCAGGCAGGAGCCCGGCCAGATTGGCCATCGAGACGCTCCAGGCGGCTGTCAACGGGACCGGATACTCGGCAGGCCGACCTTGGGACAGCAGTTGGCCGGGACGCTCGGCCAGCAGCCGGAGGTACTCCGAGGCGCTCATACCGCGTTCGAACAGCAGGGCGCCGGCCTGCTCCAACGCGAGCGGGAGGTCTCCGAGCTCCTCCGCCAGCCGGTCGGCGTCCACCTCACCGATCGAGTCATTGGTTCGTCCGCGCAGGAAGGCCAGGCTCTCCGCACGGTCGAACACGTTGACCGCCACGGTGTCGACGTGACTCGATACCGCTCACGGACGCCGGCGGCAGGCCCAGATGCGGCGCGAGATCGGCCAATGCAGTTTTGACCATGAACGGCTGGTCTGCGGGGATCCACCCGACCAGGTCGTACTCATGTCGATAGCGGTGGGCGTACTCGACGGCCAGCAGGGTCTTTCCGAAGCCGCCAGGACCGTGCAGCGCGTGCGGCTGCGGCACCGCCGCGGCCATCGGGTCGGTCATGCTCGCCCGGAGCGCGGCCAGCACTTCCTCGCGACCGGTGAAGTTCTTGTTGCGACGCGGCACCCTTGTCCACACGGCGGGGAAGCCCTGGTCCTGCCTGGTCAGATCCAGCTGGTCGAGGAGGCTTTCGAGCCTTCGGCAGCGCTGCTCGGCGTCGAGGGTACGCTGCTCGGCCTGACGCAACTGCCGGCTGAGATCGGCGATCTCCTCCATGAGGCGATCGCGCTCCGCCTCCCTGCTCGCCCGTTCGTCGTCCCAGGCCGACCGTAGCCGCTGCTTTTCCGATTGGAGCTCCTCGACCTGCCGTCTCCGCTCGGCGAGCTGTTCTTCGATGGCGCGGGCGAACCGCTGGGCCTCGCGCAGGCTCGTGAGAGCGATCTCCAGTTCGTCCTTGACCAGCCGCACCTTGTATTCGTGCGGATGCGCGACCTCCAGCGCGCGCAGTTGCAGATCGTTCAGGTGCTCGCGCACGGCGGGGGTCACCGGCGAGCCGGCGTCTGCCTGGATCGAGATGAGGTTGTCGAGAAACCACCGGTCACGCGGCACGCGCCTACCGTTCAGGTAGCGCGAGACCGTGCCCTTGTCGATGTTGGGGCACAGGGCCACGAAACGGCCGATCGACAGCCCGGAGGCGACGAACAGTTCGCGCACCGCGCTCGCCCAGGCCCGCACCTCCGGCCTCAGGTCCTCATCGAGCGGCTTTAACACCGTGGACTGGCGAGCGATCTGCGTCACATATCCATCATGGGCCAGAATCGGGTGTCCCGCGACGGATCGGCGAGACGGCCGGCGTTGCCACCTCTTGCAACACTCCGGTTGCGGTCTGGCGCAACCGTTCCAGCCCCTGGCTTGCTGGATGCACGCCCAGGAACCGGGCGTGATGGCCGGACCAGGAGGGAGCGGCTCGTGACCGAGCTGATCGGCGGCTCGAGCGCGGATGACCTTGATACCCTGCCGCTCGAACGGACCAGGCCCGACAGCGCCACCAGCGAGGCCCGCGTGCGCCGAACGGGCGAAGACGGCCGCGTGGACCGGCATCCTCAGCACGAAAACGGCGATCCTCTCGACCCGCCCGGGGAGAAGGCGCGAATCGTGCTCATCAAAGAGGTGGCGCGTTTGGTGCGCGCGCGAAGCAGGACCACCGGCGACACGATGCGCCTGGCGGCATTAATGATCGTCATCACGATGTGTCTATGCGCCGTGCTCTGGATGATGGCCCATGGCACCGCGCACATGGTGTTCGCCGCCTTCTGATCTTCGTGTGGCGATCAGCGAGGTCGCGTGAAGAGCGCCTCCCCAGGCCTACGTGACCGCGGGCGGCGCCCCGGGGGCGTACTGCGCCTCACCGTGGCCGAAGGACCAGTCGATCGATTCGTTCTCGGTCACGGTGACGAAGACGTTTCGCGGCTCGGTGCCCGCGTACTCCTGGGCGAGCTCGGCGATCCGGCGGTACAGCGCGCGCTTCTGGCCGGGCGTGCGGCCGGAGCGCATGGTGATCGCGACGTACACGATGCCGTCGTCGCGGTGCACCCCCGGGTAGTCGTCGTAGCGCAGCGTGCTGTTCGTGCCGTCGTGGCTCGTCAGGACCTGGAAGCGGTCGTCGGGCGGGAAGCCGATCGTCTCGACCAGGGCGTCGTGCACGGCGCGGCCGAGCGCGTCGAGTCGCTCGCCGTCGGCTCCCAGCGCGTCGATGCGGACGAACGGCATGTCACTCATCGCCCCCGGACCGGCGGACCTGGGCGGTGAGCAGGCCGACGGCGCCGTCGACGGCCTGCTCGTACGCCTCCGGCGAGCCGGCGGCGCGGGCCAGGACGTAGGCGCCCTGCAGCACCGCGACCAGCGTGCCGGCCGTGGCCTCCGGGTCGAGCCCGGCGGCCAGCTCGCCGTTCGCCCGGCCCTCCTCCAGCAGCGCGGCCAGCCGGTCGGTGAGCCACGCGAAGGTCTCCGCGACCGGCCCGCGCAGCTCCGGGTCGCTCATCACGTCCGGGTCCTGGGTGAGGCGGCCGACCGGACAGCCCTTCAGCACGTCCCGTTCGCGGCGCAAGTAGGCGACGATCCGCTCGACCACGGTGCCGGGCCCGGAGAGCTGGGCCTCCGCCCGTGCCCTGAGCTCCTCGGCACTACGGCTGATCGCCGCGAGCGCGAGGTCGGGCTTGCCGTGGAAGTGGTGGTACATGCTGCCCTGGCCGGCGCCGGACCGCTCCTGGATCGCCTTCGGGCTCGTGCCCACGTAGCCGCGCTCCCACAGCAGCTCACGCGCGCTCTCGATCAGTCGTTCCCTGGTGTCCATTCCCATCATCGTACATACCAGTAGGTACAGCTGCCAGGTGACGGGCGATCGCGGCCGGCAGGGTGGCGGCGTCGGCGGCGTCGTCGCCGGCCCAGCAGACGTATCCGTCGGGGCGGACCAGCAGCGCGGCGGCGCCGAGGCCGGCGGCGGACTCGGCGCGGACCGCGTCGACGCCGGGAGGCAGCCGGAGACCGGGTGGGACGATCCCGGCCAGGTCGAGCAGCACGGCGTGCCCGGAAGCGAACAGCGCGGACACGCGGGTGGGACCCGCGTCGGTGACGAGGTCGGCGTCCGGCATCCGATGCCCGGTGAGCGCATGCTCGCCCTCCAGGTCATACCGCAGCGACAGGCCGGACATCAGGCCCGCGAGGTGACGGTTGGCCTCCGGCAGCCGCATGAGGTCGGTGAAGATGTCGCGCAGCGCGACCACGTCCTCGCTCGGCCGCGGGCCGGCCAGCACCCGCTGCGCCGACGTGTGGTGCAGGACCCCGGCGCCCACCGGATGCCGCTCGGCCTGGTAGGTGTCCAGCAGGCCGTCCGGGGCCCGGCCCTGCACGGTCGCGGCCAGCTTCCAGCCGAGGTTGATCGCGTCCTGCACGCCGGTGTTCAGGCCCTGCCCGCCGAGCGGCGGGTGGATGTGCGCGGCGTCCCCCGCGAACAGCACGTCACCCACGCGGTAGTGCTCCAGCTGCCGGGTCGCGTCGGTGAACCGCGAGGCGTTGTCCACTCCGCCCAGCACGGTCTCCTCGCCGTACACGGCGCGCAGCGCGGCGGCGATCTCCTCATGGGTGATCGGGGTGTCCCGGGCGGACTCCGTCTCGCCCTCCCGGCCGAACGTGAGCCGGTACCGGTCGCCGCCGACCGGCACGAGCATGGCCCAGTAGCCGTTCACCTGCCGTGTCATGCCGCTGATGTGCCTCATCGTCCGTGGCACCAGCGGCGATGTCGCGGACAGCCGGACGTCGGCCAGCGTGGCGACGTAGGTCCCGGGCCGGCCGGGGAACGGCAGCCCGAGGAGCTTTCGGACCGTGCTCCGGCCGCCGTCGCAGGCCACGAGGTAGCGCGCCCGTACGCGCAGGCCGTCCGCCGACACGGTCACGCCGTCGCCGGTCTCGACCCCGCCGACCGCGGTGCCGCGCCGGATCCGGGCGCCGCGGGCGGTCGCCCGCTCCTCCAGCACCTCCTCGATGTCCCCCTGGGGAACCGCGATCGGATAGGGCTGCCGGGTCTGCCAGGGCATGCAGTCCAGTGGCACCGGCAGCATCGCGAAGTGGCCCCCGACCCGGTCGCGCGGCATCGCGTGGCGGAGCATCGGCTCCAGCAGGCCGCGCAGCTCCAGCAGTTCGGCGGTACGGGGCTGGATCGCGCCGCCCTTCACCTGTTCGACACGCCGGGGCAGCCTCTCCAGCACCAGGGGCTCGATCCCGGCCAGGGCCAGCTCGTAGGCCAGCATCAGGCCGGTCGGGCCGGCTCCCGCGATGACGACCTCGGTCTCGACGTCCATCGGCACAACTCCTCTTCGGTAGACCTGGTGCATATGTATACCAGGTGCAAGTATCGCCTCGGTGTCGTACGCTGCTACCGTGGACGCCGTGACCGAGCAGCCCGGCCTGCGGGAGCGCAAGAAGCGGCGGACCCACGCGGCGATCTCCGAAGCGGCGATCGCCCTGTTCCTCGAACGCGGCTTCGACCAGGTCTCGGTGGCGCAGGTCGCCGAGGCGGCCGAGGTGTCCAAGCGCACGCTGTTCGCGTACTTCCCGGCCAAGGAAGACCTCGTCGTGCACCGCTTCGCCGACCACGAGACGGAGAGCGCACGCGTGGTACGGGCCCGTCCGGCGCACCTGACGCCGCTGGCCGCCCTGCGCGAGCACTTCCTCGACGGGTTGCGCCGGCGGGACCCGTTCAGCGGCCTCAACGATCGCCCGGACATCCGCGCGCTCTTCCGGATGATCCTCGGGACGCCGGCCCTGATCGTCCGGTTGGAGCGCTTCAGGAGTACGGGCGAGCGCACGCTCGCCGAGGCGTTGCGCGAGACGGCGGACACCCCGGACCTCACCGCCCGGCTGGCGGCCACCCAGATCGTCGCGGTCCACTGGACGCTGGCCCTGGACAACGCCACATACCTGGCGTCCGGCGAGACCGCCGACGAGCGGTACGCGGGCGCGGTGAGCGACGCCGAACACGGGTTCGCGCTGCTGGAGAACGGACTGCGCCGGCTGCCCCGGCAGGGCTCATAGGAGGCGTCCCGTACGGGACGCGGCCGTCAGGCTCCGGCGTGCCGGCGGACCCACTCGTACATGGCGACGCCGCTCGCCACGCCCGCGTTGATCGAGCGCGTGGAGCCGTACTGCGGAATGTGCAGCACGATGTCGGCGGCGGCCCGCGCCTCCTCCGACAGGCCCGGCCCCTCCTGGCCGAACAGCATCAGGCAGGCGCGCGGGAGCTCGGCGGACTGGATCGGGCGCGACCCGGGCAGGTTGTCGATGCCGATGATCGGCAGGTCGCGGTCGCGGCACCACTTGACCAGGTCGCCGGTCTCCGGGTGGTGGCGTACGTGCTGGTAGCGGTCGGTGACCATGGCACCGCGGCGGTTCCAGCGGCGGCGGCCCACGATGTGCACCTCGGCGGCGAGGAACGCGTTGGCGTTGCGGACGACCGCGCCGATGTTGAAGTCGTGCTGCCAGTTCTCGATCGCGACATGGAAGGGGTGCCGGCGCGTGTCGAGGTCGGCGACGATCGCCGCGTTGCTCCAGTACCGGTACTGGTCGACGACGTTGCGCCGGTCGCCCTCGGCCAGCAACGCCGGATCGAGGCGCCGGTCATCCGGCCACGGATGGGGGTGCGGGCCCACGCCCGGCGGCTCCTCGACGCTCATGCGCCGAGCCTATGCGCCCGCGGGCCCCGGCATCATCGCGCCGGTCCTCTCTGGAAGATCGCGAACAGCCACAGCAGGGACGGCACCAGCACGATCATTCCCACGATGACCGAGGCCAGGGTCGCGTGCAGGACCGGCGGGTCGGCGGCGGCGCGGGTGACGGTGACGTCCGGCGGGAGCAGCAGCGGGTACTGCGCGGCCGCCCACCCCCAGAGCACGGCCGCGACGGCGAGCTCGGCCGCCAGCCGGGCCGTCGTGTAGCGGCGCAGCAGGAGCAGGAGCAGTGACGCGATCCCCGCGAGGGCCGACACGGCGACGAGCGGCAGCGCGCGCCCGGTGAGGCCGGCGTACAGCCGGGGTGCGTCGTCGCGCAGGATGACGATGCCGCCGATGACGATCACGCCGGTGACGACGGCGGTGACCAGCGCGCGGCTCCGGAACGCCTCCGCCAGCGCGGCGTCGCCGGCGCGGCGCGCGTCACCGGTGAGGTAGACCGCCGCCAGGTACGCCGTGCTGCCGACGGCGACCAGGCCCGCCAGCACCGACGTGGGGTTCCACCAGCTCGTCAGCAGATTCCCCCTGGCCAGGCCCACGGGCACGCGTCCGGAGGCGACGCCGCCCGCGACCGTGCCCAGGAAGAACGGCGTGAGGATCGACGACAGCGCGAACGCTCCGCCGAACAGCCGCAGCTGCCACAGCTCCGTGCTGGCCTTGCGGAAGGCGAACGCCGCACCGCGGGCGATGACGCCGAACGCGATGAGGGTCAGCGGGATGTACAGCGTGGAGGCCACGGAGGCGAACACGCGGGGAAAGCACGTCCAGAACATGACGAGGACGAAGATGAGCCAAACGTGGTTCGCCTCCCAGACCGGCCCGATCGAGTGTTCGATGAGCCGTCGCTGGGCGAACCCGCGCCGGGCCCCGCCCGCCAGCATGTCCCAGAAGCCGCCGCCGAAGTCGGCCCCGCCCAGCAGGGCGTACAGGGTCACCCCGGCCCAGGTCAGCACCAGCAGCCACTGAGCGGCGCTCATCCGTCCTCCCCCGCCCCGCCCCACGACGACGCTCCGCGTCTCCGCGGGGCCCCCGGGAGGAGAGGAGCGACCGCCGGGCCGCCGTGCTCGCCGAGCCGCTCACTCCGTTCGCTCATGGCCCGTACTCCTCGGTCCAGCCCTCCTGCGGCGCGACGACCGGGCGGCTCCGGAGCCGGTTCAGGACGTACACGCTCGCGACGGTGAGCACGGCATAGACGATCAGCATCGCGGCGAGGCCCACCCACAGGCCGGGCGCCGGGTTGACCGCCTCGGCGGTGCGCTGGTGATGCCACACGATCCACGGCTGCCGCCCGACCTCCGTGGTGACCCAGCCGGCCTCCAGGGCGACCACGGAGGCGATCCCGGCGACCGCGCAGAACCAGAGGAACCACCGGGACCTCGGCAGGTCACGCCGCCGCCACCAGGACCAGGCGAGCCAGGCGGACAGGGCCAGCAGCCCGAACCCGATCGCCACCATCGCCTGAAAGCCCAGGTGCACCGGGTTGATCGGGGGCCGGTCGGCGGGCGGCACCGTGTCCAGACCCTTCACGACCGTGCCGGGCCGGTAGCCGACGAGGAGGGACAGGCCGTCGGGGATGCGCAGGGCGTACCGTATCCGCCCGCCCAGGTACAGGCCGCCGACCGAGATGGGCCGGTGCGAGCCGGTGTGGTTCAGGCCCTCGATCGCGGCGAGCTTGGCGGGCTGACGGGTCGCCAGGAACCGCGCCAGGGCGTCGCCGATGAGGATCTGGAACGGCGTGACGACCGCCGCGGCGACGAACGGGAGCAGGAGGCCGATCCGGTGGTACCGGTCGCGGCGGCCCCGCAGCCTCCCGACGGCGTACACGCTCGCGATGCCGAAGCCGGTGACCATGAAGGCGGCCAGGACCATGTGCACGACCTGCCAGGGCATGGCCGGGTTGAACAGCGCCCGCCACGGCCGTACGCGCGTGACGGCCCCGTTCACCAGGTCGAAGCCGCGCGGCTGGTTCATCCAGGCGTTCGCGGAGACGACGAAGACGGCCGAGGCGACCCCCGCGACACAGACCGGCAGGCCGGTCAGGATGTGCCGTCGCGGCGAGAGACGCCCCCAGGCGTACAGGTAGATCCCCAGGAAGATCGCCTCGATGAAGAACGCGAACCCCTCCAGCGCGAACGGCAGACCGATGACCTGGCCGTACGTCGCCATCAGGCCCGGCCAGAGCAGCCCCATCTCGAACGAGAGAATCGTGCCGGAGACCGCGCCGACGGCGAACAGGACGCCCATCGCCCGGGCCCACTGGTGCGCCAGCCGTACGTAGGCCTCGTCGCCCGTCCGCAGGCCGCGCCACTCGGCGAAGACGGTGAGCGCGGGCATGCCGACGCCGAGGCAGGCGAGGACGATGTGCCAGCCCAGAGACAGGGCCATCTGTCCTCGCGCGGCCATCAGGTCGGCCGGTGTCGCCGCCGCGAACACGTGCACGTCTCCCCCGATCGGCCGTCCCTCCCCTGTGAGCGTGGTACCCCGCTCCGGAGATAATCAGCGGATGGCGATCAAGCGGATCACGGTGGCGGAGCGGCGGGCGCGGATCGGCGTCCGGCACCGTCTGGCGGACCCCGCCGACAGCGCCGTGGAGGCGGCCCGTTCACTCGTGGCGCTGCACGGCACCGATCCGGCGGCGGTGTACCTCGCGGCGGCGGCCCGGATGCGCTCCCCCGGCGTCGCGGGCATCGAGCGGGAGCTGTACGAGGAGCGCCGGCTGGTGCGGATGCTCTGCATGCGGCGGACCGTCTTCGCCGTCCCGGCCGAGCTGGTGCCGGTCGTGCAGGCGGCCTGCGCCGATGACGTCGCGCGCCTCGAACGCCGCCGTACGCTGAAGCTCCTCCAGGAGGCGGGGCTCGGCGACGACCCGTGGCTGCGGGAGGTCGAGGAGGAGACGCTCGCCGCGTTGCGGGCCCGCGGCGCGGCGTACGGGGCCGACCTGTCCGCCGACGTGCCGCGCCTGAAGGAACGGATCGTGCTGGGGCACGGCAGCCGCAACGAGGCCGCTCCGGCGATCGCGAGCCGGGTGCTGGTCGGCCTTGCCGTCCAGGGCCGGATCGTCCGGGGCCGCCCGCGCGGTTCGTGGATCAGCAGCCAGTTCCAGTGGTCGCCGATCGAGTCGTGGCTGCCGGACGGGATCCCGCAGGTGCCCGCCGAGACCGCGCGAGTGGAGCTGGTCCGCCGCTGGCTCGCCGCGTACGGGCCGGGCACGGCCGCCGACCTCAAGTGGTGGACCGGCCTGACCATGACCCAGGTCAGGCAGGCGCTGGCGCGGGTGGAGACCGAGGAGGTCGACCTGGACGGCACGCCCGGTCTGGTCCTCGCCGACGACGCGGAGCCGGTGGCGTCTCCGGAGCCGTGGGTGGCGCTGCTGCCGGGCCTGGACCCGACCGTGATGGGCTGGACCGGCCGGGACTGGTACCTGGGCGAGCACGGCCCCGCGCTGTTCGACCGGTCGGGCAACGCGGGGCCGACCGTGTGGTGCGACGGCCGGATCGTGGGCGGCTGGTCCCAGCGCGCCGACGGCTCGGTGGTGTACCGGCTGCTGGAGGACATCGGCGCGGAGGCCGAGGCGGCGGTGAGGACCGAGGCGGCCCGCCTGAGCGAGTGGACCGGCCCGATCCGGGTGATCCCGCGTTTCCGCACCCCGTTGGAGCGCGAGCTGTCCGCCTGACGGACCACGGAGCGGTTGCGGGCCGGGATCGTCGTCAGGGGGTCGTGGGCAGGAGCCGGTCCAGATGGGCATCCATGGCCGCCACGGCCGAGTCCGGGGGCAGGCCGCCCCGATCCGTCAGCATGTGCAGCAACAGCCCGTCGACGAGCGCGGCCGTGGTCGCCGCCGCCGCATCGGGCTCCAGGCCCGGCGCGGCCTCGCCCTCGTCCTTGGCGCGGGCGAATGCCCGGGCGAGGTACCCGCGCAGTTCGCCCAGCAGCGAGTGCTGCACCTCGGCGAGAGGCGCCGAGACCGCGGCTCTGGCCGCGAAGGCGAGGTACACGCGCGACTCGACGTTACGAGGCTCGTCCAGGGGCAGCAGTTCGAGGACCACGCGGCGGACGCACTCTTTGACGGTGCCGGCGGTGCGGTCCAGGCCGCCCATCGCGCGAACAATGATCTTCTCGGCGAGCGACTCCCAGGCCATCAGCACCATCTCGTCCTTGGTGCGGCAGTAGTACTGGACCGTCCCGATCGAGACGTCCGCGGCGGCGGCCACCTCCCGGATGCTGACGTGATCCAGCCCCCGTTCGGCGGTGATCTCGACGAGGGCGTCCAGGAGCCGCTGTCGGCGGTCGGTCATACGAGCCACCATACACAGCACCATACACATGTATGTCATACGACTGTATGGTGCTCTGTATGAGCAGACAGGCGTCTCTTCGCACGGCGAGTCCTCCGGCCGCCCGTGCCGGCCGGCGAATCCCGAACCCGTTCCGCCGCCGCAGCGTGGGCCTCGCCGCCCTCGGCTTCGTTCTCGTCAACGGGCTGCTGATGTCCATCGGGGGGCGGCATCTGCCATTCCACGCGTCCTCACTGGCCGACCCGCCCACGCCGGCCACCGTGCTCGGCGCCGACGCCATGTACCTCGAGATATTCGGGCTCATGGCCCTCGTCCACCTGCTCACGCGCCGGCGCACCGGAGTGGACCTGGCGGCACGTGCCCCCGCTCGGCCCCGGGCGCGGCGGGAGACCCTGCTCGTCCTGGCGTACGGCGCCGTCGCGATGCTCGGCGGCTTCGCGCTCGGGCGCGCCTTCGGCTGGCACGCGTTCGGGTTCCACCTCGATGGAATGGTGATCCGCACCGGGCAGCGGGTCGTGCCGGCGGAGATGGCGACCTGGGCGGCCTACAACCTCGTGGTGTACGCGGCAGTGCCCTTCCTGGTGTTCCGCCGGCGCTATTCCGCCGAGCGGCTGAGCCTGCGTTCGGCCGATCGCCGTGGCGACCTGCTGGTGACCCTGGTCATTCTGACCGTGGAATCGACCGTCCAACTGCTGCTGAACGGCGCCATCCTGGACCTGACGCCGCGCCAGATCCTGCTCGGAGCGCCCCTGACGTTCGTCCTCTCCTTCGCCGGCACGGTCCTGCCGACCATGGTGTTCATCTATTGCGTCCTGACGCCGCGCTACCTGAGGCTGACGGGGTCGGTACCGGCGACGGTGATCCTCGGCGGGCTGACCTACGCACTGCTGCACTTCTTCGACGGCTGGACGAACTTCGCCTCGCCGGTCGACACGCTGTTGTCGGTGCTCTACCTTCTGCTGTTCTATACCGGGCCGGGAATGTTCAAGACGTTCCTCACCGTACGAACCGCCAACGCCTGGGTGCACGTGTGGGCGTACCACGCGATCGCGCCGCACACACTGATCGATACACCGATGACGGTCAAGGTGTTCGGGATACGCGGCTGAGCGACACCGGGCCCCGTAGATTCTGCGGATACGTGGGTTTGCGGCGGCCGGGGACCTGTCGGCCGTGGTGCGTGGCGCACTGGGAGCGGGGTTCCGCGTCATCGGGGTGGACCGCCCGCGCGGCGGGAGCAAGAAGGGCGTGTACCGGGTCCGGCTCGACAGGAGTGATCCGCCCAGCGTGATCGTCTACCGCTGGGCGGACGAGGAGAACTTCTGGCCCGAATCCGTCGATGACGATGGGACGGGCCCCTTCGCGCCTGCCTCCGGGCTCGCACCTTTCCTGGCCGCGCGGCGCAGGCTGGATGAGGTCGGGGCCCGCGTGCCGCGCCTGCTGTGGGCGGACGGCGTCCGGGAGCGATACGCCGTGGTCGAGGACACTCCCGGTGGCACGCTGGAGACGCTCTTCGCGACCGACCCCGGCCGCACGGATGCCGCCCTGGCCGACCTGGCCCGGACTCTCGGCCTGATGCAGCGGCACCGCGCTCCCCGCTACGGCAGAGTGGACGTGCTGGAGCGGGGCGGCACCGCCGCCGGGAGCTCCTGCGAGCAACTGGTCCTCGACCGGGCCCGGCGGGATCTCGAGGAGGCGGCCGGACGCGACACCAGGATCAAGGCGATGCGCGGCCGGCTCGACGAGCGGCTGCGGGAGCTGCGGGCGCTGGTGGCCCCGCGCACCGAGTACGGGCTGATCCACGGCGAGCTCGGCCCCGATCACGTCCTGGTGAGCGCCGAAGGACATGCCGTTCTCATCGACATCGAGGGCCTGATGTACTTCGACGTCGGGTGGGAGGTCCATGGGCGGGATCGCCGAGCACAACCTGCGGGAGGCGCTCGCCCTGCTTCCGTAGGTCCAGGGCTCACGGACGGAGCACGATCTTGCCCCGGGTGTGGCGCCGCTCCAGGTCGCGGTAGGCGTCCCGGACCTCGTCCAGCGGGTACGTGGCGGCGATCGGGATCTCCAGCCGGCCGGCACTGATCAGGGCGGCCAGCTCGGCGATCACCTCGGCGTTCCCCGCATCGCTGTTCCCGTCGGTCTTGACCCCGTACTTCTCGCCGGCCCGGTAGTCGGTGATGGTGTCGATCCGCGCCGGAGCCACCCCGAGGTTCAGCGCGATCTCGACGTAGTCGGCGCCGAAGGTGTCGATGAAGGCGTCGACCCCTCGATCACCGGCGGCGGTCTTGATGCGGTCGATGACACCCTCGCCGTAGGAGACCGGGATCGCTCCATGGTCGGCGAGCCACCGGTGGTTGGCCTCGCTCGCCAGGCCGATCACGTTCGCCCCGGTGTCGCGGGCGAGCTGGACCGCGATCGATCCCACTCCACCGGCGGCACCGGAGATCACGACCGTGTCGCCCGGCCCCGCCGCGACGGCCCGCAGGGCCGCGTACGCCGTGGTGCCGGCCACGTACAGCGATGCGGCCTGTTCCCATGAGACGTCCGCCGGACGATGGATGAGGTCGGCGGCCTCCACGACGACGAACTCGGCGTGACTCGCGCGGTTGTCCGTGAATCCGATCACCTCGTCGCCGGTCGCGAACCCCTCGACGCCCGCGCCGGTCTCCGCCACGACCCCGGCCAGGTCGCTGCCCTGACCGGAGGGGAACGTCGCGGGCCAGCGCTCGTGGAGCGCGCCGGTACGGATGTGCGTCTCCCCCGGGTTGATCGCCGCCGCGACGACCCGTACGAGGACCTGGCCGGGGCCGGGAACCGGCCGGTCGACCTCGACGACCCGCAGAACCTCGATGCCGCCGTACTGCTCGAATCTCACTGCCTTGGGCACTTCGAACTCCCTGACTCTTCGCGCCGGCCCGTCCGGCACCGACGATGTTGCCGGGGGCTCGGCGCGGGTACGAGCGGACGGCCTTCCCTAGGATCGGCAGTCCCTGGCTGCCCGTGCCGGTGCGAGGCGAGCCCTCGGCGATGATGGGGGGATGGACATGGACCGCGCTGAGCTCGCGGATTTCCTGCGCCGTTGCAGGGGCCGGCTGCGTCCGGAGGAGGTGGGCCTGCCGGCCGGCGCACGACGCCGTACGCCCGGACTGCGGCGTGAGGAGGTCTCCCAGCTCGCCGGGATGTCCGCCGACTACTACATGCGCCTCGAACAGGCCAGGAGTCCCCAGCCCTCGACCCAGATACTCGCGTCGCTGGCCCATGCGCTGCGCCTCACCGAGGACGAGCGCGACCACCTCTACCTGCTGGCGGGGCACCGCCCGCCGGCGGCCCGCATGGCGGGCGACCATGTACGGCCCGGTCTGCTGTACCTGCTCGACGAGCTCAAGGAGACCCCGGCGCACATCACCAACGACATCGGCGACCTGCTCGCGCACAACACCATGGCCGAGGCGCTCCTCGGCTGCATCTGCTCGGTCCGCGAGCAGGACCGCAACTTCGTGTGGCGCTGGTTCACCGACCCCACGATCCGCCTGATCTACTCGCCCGACGAACGCCGGGAGCACAGCCGCGCCTACGCCGCGGACCTGCGCGCCTCGATCACCCGTCGCGGCGGTGACGCCGCCTCCGCCCGGCTGGTCGCCGATCTCCAGGCCGCCAGTCCCGAGTTCGCCGTCCTGTGGGAGCTGCACGAGGTCGCCGTACGGCGCAAGAGCCGCATCCGCGTCGACCACCCCGCGGTCGGGCCCGTCGAGCTCGAATGCGAGACGCTCCTCAGCCCGGCCGAAGACCAGCAGCTCGTCATCTTCACGCCGCCGCCGGGCACACCGGCCCTCGACAAGCTGGGCCTGCTCCGCGACCTCGACCACGGCGAGTTCGCCCCCGCCGCCCCCGCTCACCGCTGACCGCGCGGAGCCCTGCCCGCCGCACCCGGGCCCCCGCGCCTCAGCGCAGGCGCTGGACGCGGCTCAGGTACGTCTGCACGACCACCACCGCCGCCAGGAAGGCGCCGCTGACCACCTGCTGGTACGAGGAGGACAGGTCGCCGATCTGGTTGATGAGGTTCTGGATCACGCCCAGGAGCAGGACGCCGGCGACCGTGCCGCTCACCGAGCCCGCGCCGCCGGTCAGCAGCGTGCCGCCGATGACGACCGCGGCGATCACGTCCAGTTCCATGCCGGTGCCCAGGATCGTCACGCCCGAGGACAGGCGAGCCGCGTTCAGGGCGCCCGCCAGGCCGGCGAGCAGACCCGACATGACGTACACGGCGACCTTCGTCCGGGTCACCGGGACGCCCATCAGCTCGGCCGCGTCCTCGCTGCCGCCGATCGCGTACACGCACTGGCCGAACCTCGTCCGCTGGAGCAGCACCGCGCCGACGACGAACAGGGCCAGCGTCAGGTAGACCGGGTACCCGACGCCGAAGACGCCGCCCTGGCCGACCCGGGCGATCACCGCGCCGTGCGGGATCAGGTACGTCGTCGCGCCCTCGCCCGAGATCGACAGCAGCAGGCCGCGCGCACCCAGCAGGCCGGCCAGTGTGACGATGAACGGGGCCAGCCGTACCCGGGCGATCAGCAGGCCCTGGACCAGGCCGAACGCCCCGCACACCACGAGCGGCAACAGCAGCGCGGCCGGCGACCCCCAGCGCACCGCGTACGCGGCCAGCACCCCGCCGAGCGCGAACACCGAGCCCACCGACAGGTCGATGCCGCCGGTGATGATCACGAAGGTCATGCCGAGGGCGACCATCGCCAGGAACGAGGAGGTGATCGCGATGTTGCTCAGGTTGTCGCCGGTCGGGAAGCGGTCGAAGGACACGGAGCCGATCGCCACCAGCAGGACGAGCACGGCGACGGCGCCGTGCCGCTGGATCAGGCCGAAGGCCCGCTCGCGGCCGGTGGGCCCGGCGCCCGGTTCGGTGACGGCCGCGGTCGCGGTCATGGATTCGGTCATCGCCGGCCCGCCCCTCGCGCGGCGTACACGGCCGCAAGAATGATCACTGCCTGCACCATCTGCGCGACCGAGTCCGCGAGGTCGTGCTTGATCAGCGTCGCGCGGACGAGCTGGATCAGCAGCGCCCCGGCGACCGTGCCCAGCACGCGGACGCGGCCGCCGCTCAGCGGTGTGCCGCCGACCACGACCGCGGTGATCGCGGACAGCTCCATCAGCAGGCCGAGCGACGACGGGTCGCTGGCCTGCAACCGGGCCGTGGCGAGCGTGCCGGCCACGGCCGCGAGCAGGCCCGACACCACGTACACGAGCAGCAGGACGCGCCGTACGGGCAGGCCCGACAGCTCGCTCGCCGTACGGTTGCCGCCGATGGCCACCAGCCGCCGGCCGAACGTCGTGCGGCGCATCACCGCCATGACCACGACGGTGAGCACGACGGCGACCACGACCGGCAGGGGCACGCCGACCAGGCTCGAGGAGCCCAGGTCCAGCAGCGTCTGGTCGTGCACGTCCTTGAGCTGCCCGCCCGCGACGACGAGCGCGATGCCCCGGCCGCCGACGAACAGCGCGAGCGTCGCGACGATCGGCTGCACGCCGACGAACGCGACGAGGGAGCCGTTGACCAGCCCGACCGCGACTCCGCCGAGCAGCCCGGCCACGACGGCGGGCACGACGCCGTACCCGAGGTAGAGCGGGATCAGGGCGGTGGTGAGCGCCATCACCGAGCCGACCGACAGGTCGACGCCCTCGGTGCCGATCACCAGGGCCATGCCGAGCGAGACGATGACGACCGGCGCCACCTGGACGAGCTGGGTGCGCAGGTTCTCCAGCGACAGGAACCGCGGGGTGATCGCGATGTTGACGAGGACGAGCGCGGCGATCGCGGCGTACACGCCGTAGTCCTGCAGCCACGCGAGCAGGCGGCCGCGGTCGAGCCGCGAGACGGGTACGGCGGCGGTGTCGGTCATCGGCTCGTGCCTCCCCCGGCATCGGCGATCGTCGTCATCACGCGTTCTTCGGTGAGGTCGCCGCCGCTGAGCTCGCCGACGACCGCGCCGTCCTTCAGCACCACGACGCGGTCCGAGCCCTCGACCAGCTCCTCCAGGTCGGCGGAGATCAGTAGCACGCCCAGGCCGTCTTCGGCGAGTTCGTCGATCAGCGCCTGCACCTCGGCCTTGGCCCCGACGTCGATGCCGCGGGTCGGCTCGTCCAGGAGCAGGATCTTCGGCTCGGTGGCGAGCCAGCGCGCGAGCAGGACCTTCTGCTGGTTGCCGCCGGAGAGTTCGGCGACGCGCTGGTGGGGGCCGGCGGCCTTGATGCGCAGCCGCCGCATGAAGGTCTCGACGATGCGGTCGATGCGCGCCTCGGAGACCAGGCCCGCGCGGGACAGCCGGGGCAGCGCCGCGAGGGCGATGTTCTCCCGCACCGACAGCGTGCCGATGACGCCCTCGGCCTTGCGGTCCTCGGGCAGCAGGGCCACGCCCGCGCGGATCGCCGCGGCGGCCGAGCCCCGGCGCAGCGGCGTACCGG
>NZ_JBHLZP010000118.1:0-18532 GCF_042429965.1 Actinoallomurus acaciae | reverse complement strand
CCACGGACCGCACCGCCCCGCCGCCGCGTCCGCTCCGGCCTCCGAACGCGGAGGCGCCCGACCGGCCCGAGGGCTCCGGCGGGATGCGCACGGCGACGGCGGCCATCCTGATCTGCGTCGCCGCCTCCGCGTTCGGGGTCGGATCACGGCTGGCCGCCGTCGGTTCCGGGCCGGTACGCGCGCTGGCGAAGCGCGAGTCCACGGCACGCCTCGACGCGGTCGTGACGGGCGATCCGAAAGCGGTCGTCAAGCCCGGCGCGGTCCACCACCACGAAACGGTGATCGTCCCGGTCCGTGTCGAGCGGGTCGACCGGCAGCGTGTACGGGTGCCCGTCCTCGTCTTCGCCACGGACCCGGCCTGGACGGGGCTGCTGCCGAGCCGTCACGTCCGATTCACCGCCCGCCTGACGACTCCGGAGCGCGGTGAGCTTTTGGCGGCCATCGCCCTGGTGCGCGACCCGCCGACCATGCTCGGGGCGCCGTCGGGGCCGCAACGCGTGGCCGGGGTCATCCGCCTGCGGCTGCGGGCGGCGGCGAGCCACCTGCCGGGCGATCAGCGCGGGTTGCTGCCCGGCCTGGTCGACGGCGAGACCTCGCTGCTCCGGCCCGATCTGGCCGACGCGTTCGCGAAAGCCGGGCTCACCCACCTCATGGCCGTCAGCGGCGAGAACCTCTCTCTGATCCTGGGCGCCGTGCTCGGCCTCGGCCGGCTCGCCGGGCTGGGCCGGCGGGCGGGTCCGCTGCTCGCCGGCGCCGCCATCGTCGGCTTCGTCGTCCTGGCACGTCCCTCGCCGAGCGTGCTGCGCGCCGCCGTCATGGGCGGCGTCGCACTGATCGCGGTGGTCGGCGGACGCGAACGCCAGGGGGTGCCCGCGCTCTGCGCCACCGTCCTGGTCCTCGTTCTCGCCGATCCGGAGCTGGCCCGGTCGTACGGCTTCGCGCTCTCGGCGTTCGCGACGGCGGGCATCCTCGTGCTCGCCCCGGCCTGGCGCGACCGGCTCAGCAGGCGGATGCCACGAGGCCTCGCCGAGGCTCTCGCCGTGTCCACCGCCGCGCATCTCGCGTGCGCGCCGCTGCTGGCGATGCTCGGCACCGGAGTCAGCCTGTCCGCGATACCGGCCAATCTCCTCGCGGCTCCGGCCGTCGCACCGGCGACGCTGCTCGGCGTCTTCGCCGCGACGGTCGCGCCGTTCTCCCTCGGCGCCGCCCGTCTCATCGTGTGGCCGGCGGGTCTGGCGGTCGGCTGGATCACGAGCGTCGCCCGGTTCTTCGCCGCGATGCCGTACGCGGTGATCGGCTGGCCGGCCGGCCTCGCCGGTGTCGCCCTCCTGCTCGCCGCGGTCGTCGCGAGTGTGCTGGTGTTCCGCCGGCCGTTGGCACGAGGGATCGCCGCCGCGGCCCTGGTGGGCGTCGCGCTCATCGCCGTCGGCATGCACGTCTTCGCGCCGTCCTGGCCGCCAAGCGGCTGGCTGTTCGTGGCCTGCGACGTCGGTCAGGGCGACGGCCTGGCGCTGTTCACCGGCCACGGGCAGGCCGTTGTCGTCGACACCGGTCCCGATCCGCACGCGATGGACCGGTGCCTGCACGACCTCGGCGTCCGCACCGTTCCGCTGCTGGTCCTCACCCATCCGCACGCCGACCACATCGACGGCCTGCCCGGCGTACTGCGCGGCCGGGCTGTCGGCACCGTCGTGATCAGCCCGGACAGCGACGGTGAGGAACGGCACCTCCTGGCCGGCCGGACACCCCGCACGGCCGGCATCGGCGACGTCTGGACCGTCGGCCCGCTCACCCTGGCCGTCCTCGGTCCGCTCAGCACCCTGCGCGTGACCGACCGGGACACCGGCACCACGGTCAACAACGCCAGCATCGTCATGCTCGCCCGCTGGCCGGACCTCAGCGTCATGCTCTCCGGCGACGTGGAGATCGAGGCGCAGCGCGAGCTCTTGGCGGCCGGCGTCCCCGCCGCGCAGGTCCTGAAGATCCCGCATCACGGCTCGTCCCATCAGGACCCCGCCTTCCTGGCCGCCGTGCGCGCCCGGGTGGCGATCGCCTCCGTCGGGGCGGACAACGACTACGGCCATCCGGCACCGTCGACCATGTCCGCCCTGACCCGTCTCGGCGAGCACGTCTACCGCACCGACCGCGACGGCGATGTCGCCGTCATCGGCTCTCCCGGAGGCCCCACCGTCGTGACCCGGAGGAACAGACCATGACCGCGCGGAGTGCGGTTCCGATGAAGGAGTGCCCATGAGCAGGCGCGACACCCTTCGAGGTACGGGCGTCCTTCGCCGGGTCCTGGCGACGGGATGCGCCCGTGTCCTCCTATTCCTCGATAATGCCCTCACGCTCTGGCGGCGGGAGGCCTGGATGACGCTGGAAACCGCGGCGGTCGCGGTCGGCAAGGCGCTGGGGAGGCACCTGGCGCAGGCATGGCTCACCGGCCGTGCCGGCGAGAGTGAGCGGGGCAAGGACCTCATCGAACTGACCCGGGCGCGGTTCCCCGACCGGATCGCGCGCCGGCGGTTCGAACGCCAGGTCGCCGACGTCGCCGACCAGTTCGCCGAACGGCTGCTGACCGTGTCCGGTCATGAGTACGGCGGGCCGGCCGAGAGCGACAAGGCGGCCGCGCTCGCCGAGGTCGTGCTGACGCTGACCGACGCCGATCTGTCCGACCGAGCGCTGTTCGCGGCGGATCTGGACCCCGCACGCGTCGCCGCCCGGATCCGCGCCGGCCTGCCCCAGCGCCGCGTCGAGGCTCAGCTCGGACACGCGGGCGCCCGTCTGTACGACGTCGTGCTGGACGAATGCTGTGACTGCTTCGTGCGGATCGTCCAGCAGTTGCCGCAGTTCGGCCCCCGGGCCTCCGCCGAGGCGCTCGCACGTCTCTCCGGCGTCTCCGAGCAGGTGGCGCTGCTCCTGACCCGCCTGCCGGTCCGTACGCTCGACGCTCCGGAGGGCACGGCGACCGACGAGGCGTTCCGCCGTCGTTATCTCGAGCACATCAGCGTCACCCAGGACGTTCTGGAGCTCTTCGGCGTACGCGTCGAGCGCTACCGCCCCCGTACGACGCTGAGCGTGGCCTACATCAGCCTCAGCGTCTCCGCCGACGACCACACCGGCGACCGCCGGCACCGCGCCGGCCGCACGCCGCACCTCGACGAATGGCGCACGCACGAGCACGACCCCGGTGAGGCGACGCTCCGGGTGGAGGCCGCGCTGGCCCGCGACCCGCTGACGCTCATCCGAGGTGAGGCCGGGTCGGGCAAGAGCACCCTGCTCCGCTGGCTGGCGATCTCCGCCGCGCGGGGCACCTTCACCGGGGATCTCGCCGGATGGAACGGCTACGTCCCATTCCTGATCAGGCTGCGCAGCCACACCGGCCGTGCGCTGCCGCCGCCCGAGCGGTTCCTGGAAGGGGTGGCGGACACCATCGCCGGGCTGATGCCGGCCGGCTGGGTGCACCGCCGTCTTCAGGACGGCCGTGTCCTGCTCATGGTCGACGGGGTCGATGAGCTGCCGGGCGCGCAGCGGCGGGCCGTACGCCCCTGGCTCGCCGGTCTCATCGCCGAATATCCGGGGCTGCGCGTCGTCGTCACGTCGCGGCCCGCGGCGGCCGGGTCCGACTGGCTCGCGGCGGAGGGGTTCACGACCGCGCTGCTGGAGCGGATGACGCCCGCCGACATCAAGGAACTGATCCGGCACTGGCACGACGCGGTCCGTGACGCCGGAGACCTCCCATGCACGCCCGAGCAACTGCCCGGCTTCGAGGCGGCGCTGCTGGCGCGCATGGAGTCGGCGCCCCACCTGCGCGCGCTCGCGGGCAGCCCACTGCTCGCCGCGATGCTCTGCGCGCTCAACCTCGACCGGGAGAAACAACTGCCGCGCGACCGGATGGGCCTGTACGCGGCCGCGCTCGAGCTTCTGCTCGAACGCCGTGACGTCGAGCGCCAGATCCAGTCCGACGACGGCATCACCCTCGAACGCGCGCAGAAGCTGCGGATCCTGCAGGAGCTCGCCTGGCGTCTGTCGATCACCGGGCGCACCGAGCTGCCGAGAGACGCGGTGATCCGCTGGACCGGGGAGAGGCTCGCCGCGATGCCGAGCGCTCCGGGTGACGCCGAGGCCGTGCTCGAACACCTGCTGGAGCGCAGCGGCGTCCTGCGCGAGCCCGTGCCCGGCCGGATCGACTTCGTGCACCGGACCGTGCAGGAGTACCTCACCGCCAAGCAGTTCGCCGACGACGGTGACCTCGAGCCGCTGATCGCCCAGGCGCACAAGGACCAGTGGCGCGAGACCATCATCATGGCCGCGGGCCACGCCAACGCGCCGCAGCGTTCTGAGCTGCTGCGCGGCCTGCTCGCCCGGGTCCACGCGGAGCCGCGTGCCGCCCGCCGGCTGAAGCTCCTGATCGCCGGATGCCTGGAGACCCTCCCGGCCATCCCCGGTGAGTCGCGCGAGGGCATCGACGACTGCCTCGACGACCTCGTCCCGCCCCGCGACCTGGCCTCCGCCCGCTCACTGTCGAACGTCGGCGAGCCGATCCTCGCCCGCCTTCCCCGTACGCCGGACGGGCTCTCCGCCGCAGCGGCCCGCGCCGTCGTCCGCACCGCGTGGCTGGTCAACGGGCCCGGCGCTCTCGACCTGCTCGCCGGGTACGGCGGCGATCCGCGGGCCGAGGTGCAGCAGGAGCTGATCAGGGGCTGGGAGTACTTCGACCCGGACCGGTACGCCGCGAACGTCCTTGCCGACACCCTGTTGGTCGGCGGGAGTCTCTACCTCGCGGAACCCCGCCTGATCCCCGCCCTGCGTCATCTGCGGCACCTGACGTGGTTCGAGGTGGAACCACGCACGGTGAACGACCTGTCCTTCCTGGAGGGCCTCGGCACGCCGTTTACGTACCTGGGGGTCCGCGGGTTGTGCTCCGGTGACCTGTCGCCACTCACCGCCTACGCCGACACCCTCACGGGCCTCACCATCTCCGTCCAGACGAAGGTGGAGGACTTCACGCCGTTGCATCGGCTGCGCGGACTCGACACCCTCAGCCTGGGCGCCGAGGAGATCACCGATCTGGACTTCGTCCGTGGCCTGCCGAAGCTGGAGCGCCTGCAACTGAACCGGCTGGCGAACGTCACGGACCTGTCCCCGCTGCGCGACCAGGACGCGCTGAACAGCCTGCACCTGGACGACTGCCGGGCGTTGACGGACATCCGTGACCTACCCATTCCGGAGTCGCTCACCGACCTGGGGCTGCTCGCCTCCTCCCTGAGCTCCGGCATCGACGCGCTGGCCGAGCTCGCGCCCCGCGTCGATTCCCTGACGCTCAACCGCTCGCCCGGGGTGGCGGACATCCGGCAGCTGGTCCCGCTGAATCTGCGCCGGCTCGCACTGTGGGGCTGCCGCGGCATCACCGACTTCACCGCGCTCGCCGACATGCGTGAGCTCGTGTTCCTCGACCTGGAGGACACGAACATCGCGGACCTGGCACCGATCGGCGAGCTCACGCGGCTGACGACGCTCTGGCTCCGCGGCTGCGAGAACGTCACCGACCTGGCCCCGCTGGCCGCCCTCCCCGAGCTGAAAGACCTCTTCATCGCGGACATCGGCCCGGGAGCGGACCTCGCGCCCCTCGCGGGCAACCGGCGCGTCACCGTCTACGTCCGCAAGGCGCAGGACGTACGCGATGCGAGGTCCCTCGGCCGGCGGCTCCGTGTCGACTGAGCACCCGCGCCGTCTAACCGGGGCGGCCGGTCACAGGTCCTTGGCGACCTCCGCGATGATCTCGTACGAACGACGGCGGGCGTCCGGGTCGCCGATGTTCGTGGAGACCATGAGCTCCTGGGGCCGGGTGCGTTCGAGCAGCTTCAGCAGTCCCTTACGGACGGTGTCCGGGCCGCCGACGATGTGCGACTCGGTGAACGACGCGATCGCCTCGCGTTCCTGCGGTGCGTAGTCATACGCCTGCGCCTCCTCCGGCGTCGGCAGCAGGCCCGGGTTGCCCGAGCGCAGCCGCAGGATCGACAGGCCCTGCGGGGCGGCGAGACGCTGCGCCTCCTCGTCGGTGTCGGCGGCGAACACCGCCGCGGTCACCATCGCGTACGGCCGGTCCAGGCCGCCGGCCGGTTCGAAGCTCGACCGGTACAGCTCCAGCGCGGGATCGGTGAACCGCGCGCTGAAGTGGTGCGCGAACGCGAACGGCAGGCCGAGAACGCCGGCGAGCTGCGCGCTGTACCCGCTTGAGCCCAGCAGCCACACGGCCGGTGGGCTGGCCCCGGTGGGCACGGCGCGGATCCGCGGGTACGTGCCGTCGAGGAACGCCCGGAGCTGGGCCAGGTCCTCGGGGAACGCGTCCGCGCTCAGGTCGGGGCTGCGGCGCAGCGCGTACGCCGTCGCCTGGTCCGTGCCCGGTGCGCGGCCGATGCCCAGGTCGATGCGGCCCGGGTGCAGCGCCTCCAGCGTGCCGAACTGTTCCGCCACGACCAGCGGCGCGTGGTTCGGCAGCATCACGCCGCCCGAACCCACGCGCAGAGTCGACGTGGCCTCCGCGAGATGCGCGATGAGGACGGCGGGGGAGGAGCTGGCGATACCGGGCATGCCGTGGTGCTCGGCCACCCACAGGCGGTGGTAACCGAGCCGCTCCACCACCGGGGCGAGATCGACGGACGCCCGCAACGCCTCCGCGGGGGTCGTCGTCGTGCTCACCGGCACGAGGTCCAGCACTGACCAGCGCACATCACTGAATTCGGCCATGTAACACGTAACCGGCCGCGTCTGATGGCGATTCCCGCAGTCCCGCACGAGGCAGAGTGAGATCCGGACGAGTCTGTTCCAAGGGCCCGTCACGGGTTACATCGGGCATTATTGGACGATGAGCCGAGAAGCATCCGGCACCCGCGGACCCCAGGGGCTGTTGCTCCACGCTCTGCGGGCACCGCGTTGGGTGTACCGCCACGACCTGGGTTTCCTTCTCGGCAAACGCTTCCTCTATCTGGCCCACCAGGGACGCCTCAGCGGACTCCGCCGCGACACCGTGCTGGAGGTCGCCCGTCTCGACCACGAGACCCGCGAGGTCATCGTGGTCGCCGCGTGGGGAAACCGCGCCGACTGGGTGCGCAACATCCGCGCCGGCCGCGTGCTCGAACTGCGCATCGGTCACCTGCGGTTCGCCGAGCCCGAGCACCGCTTCCTGTCCGCCGAGGAGTGCCGCTCGCTGCTCGTCTCCCTCAGCGAGGCGCATCCGCTCGGCTGGCGGCTGCTGACGACGGTGTTCCCGCTGCCGCCGGACCCGAAGAACGACGACCTCGGTTCCGTACGCGCCGTCGCGTTCCGCCCCCACGTCCCGGCCGAGACCGGCCGGTAGCGGACCGCCGGCGCGTCCCGTTTGGCGCCGAAGTCGCCGGTACGGCGCGGGGGATCCTCGCGGCATGGCATGCTGCAAGCGTGTCCTCCGAACGTCTCACACTGATCGTCGGTGACGAAGAACTGCTGGTCGACCGGGCGATCGCCGACGTCGTCAAGGCCGCACGCGCGCGCGAGTCCGATGTCGAGGTGCACGAGCTGACCCCGGCGACGCTGAACCGCGGCGCGCTCGCCGAGCTGACCTCGCCGTCGCTGTTCGGCGGGGGCCGGGTCGTCGTGCTCCGCTCCGCGCAGGACTTCGGCAAGGACCTGATCGCCGAGATCGGCGCGTACGCCAAGAACCCCGCCGACGACATCGACCTCGTCACCGTGCACGCGGGCGGCGCCAAGGGCAAGGCACTGCTCGACGCCCTCACCAAGGCGGGCGCGCGCAAGGTCACCTGCCAGAAGATCTCCCGGCCGGGAGAGCGGGTCGCCTTCGTACGGGCCGAGGTACGCCGGGCCGGCGGCAGCATCGGCGAGGACGCCGCGCGCAGCCTGCTCGACGCCGTGGGCAACGACCTGCGCGAGCTCGCCAGCGCCTGCAGCCAGCTCGTCGCCGACACCGGCGGCAAGGTCGGCGACGCGGCGGTCGCGCGCTACCACCGCGGGCGCGCGGAGGTCAGCGGCTTCAACGTCGCCGACCGTACGGTGGAGGGCAAGCTCGCCGACGCGCTCGAACAGCTGCGCTGGGCCCTGGCCACGGGCGTCGCCCCGGTCCTGATCACGAGCGCGCTCGCCCAGGGTGTCCGCTCACTCGCCAAGGTCGGCGGCGCCCCTCGCGGGCTGCGCGGGGCCGGGCTCGCCAAGGAGCTGGGCATGCCGCCGTGGAAGGTCGACCGCGTACGGCAGCAGCTGCGCGGCTGGACGCCGGACGGTGTCGCGCAGGCCCTTCAGGTGGTGGCCGAGACCGATGCTCAGGTGAAGGGCGGGGGCGCCGACGCGGCGTATGCTCTGGAGAAGGCGATCAACCAGATCGTCGCCGCCCGCGGTACGCGCTGACGCGCCGTCCCCCGGCGGGCGTGCGGGCGCCGGGCAGGGCGAGGTGGATTCGGATGGAAGGCTCGCGGGAGCCGGTGGCGGAAGGACCGAGGTTCCCGGTCGTCTGGCGCGGATACGACCGACGGCAGGTGGACGAGTACATATGGAGCCGGACGGCGGATGGGACCGGCGGAAGGCCGCCGAGGTTCACCATGGTACTCCGCGGATACGACCGCCGCGCCGTCGATCGGTACCTCGATGAATTCGGCGGTTAGACGGCGTCCGCGATAATCGGTTTACCGCCGGGCGGGATATGCCGCAACCTGGTGCGATGAATGTCATGACGGAACCGCGCCTGGGAGTCGATTTCGGCCGGGTCATCCACGGCGGCGCGGCGGAATCGGGGCAGGCGGACACCGCCTTCCTCGACGGAGACGCCGAGGAGGCGATGCGATCCCCGGCCACGGCGGGAATGTTCGAGACCCTGCCGGGACTGGTCGACCGGTTCGACGGCCGAGTCTGGGTGATATCAAAGTGCGGCGAACGCATTCAACGCCGCACCCTGGAATGGCTCGATCACCACGACTTCTACCGGCGCACCGGAGTCCCGTCGCAGAACGTCCGCTTCTGCCGAAAACGCGCCGACAAGGCCATCCACTGCGCCGAACTCGGCATCACCCACATGGTCGACGACCGCCTCGCGGTGCACACGGCCCTGCGAGGCCTGGTACCGAACCTGTACCTGTTCGGCCCCCAGCCGACCACCCCACCGGACTGGGTGCACCCGATCGCGACCTGGCCAGAACTCGAAGACGAGATCACCGCTTCGTGGCCCGTGGAATCTTGAGCCCACGTACGGCGTGAATCGGGCGAGTTCACCGGCTTCTGACCCGGCAGGTCCTGAGCCTACGCACTGTCCGGATCAGGGAACGCCGTGCTGCGGCCCCCGGCGCCAGGAGGGTGAAGGGACGGCGGTGGGGGACCGTCGCTTCGGCAGGCGACGAATCTAACGGTCGCCGCAAAAAATGGTCGCCAACGCGCTGCCGTTCGTCGTCTCGGTCGCGCTCGGCGCGTGCGGGCCTTGTTCGCCCTGCCCGGCTGCGCTGAACACACCAAAGGGGATTGCGGGCCGATCGAAGATGCCGAGAGGGACCAGGAGAGGGGCGGCGTTCGCGGTGCGATTTTGGATGGCCCGGTGGGGTGCGGCTTTGGATCGGTGGGCTTGCGGTCGCTGACGACGCCGTACATTCCGGCGAGTGGCACTTGGTCGCGGCAGCGCTGCTCCCGCGAGACCGAGGCAAGGGCTCGCCAACGCGACCGTGGGCCGGTGAGCACGGGACTGGTCACTCCCTGGCCAGGGGCGGACAGATCTTCGGCGTCGCGAAAGTGACGGGTCGCGGCGATTCGCCGAGTTCCTGTTCGGCGCCGAGGACCGGCCAGCGGGCTCGCATCGCGACCTTGGACGAGCCGGTGGGGCGGTGCGGCCTGGAATCGGCCGGACGGCCTGCGGCGCGGTCTTCGGAATGACCGAATGGTGCGCGGCGTGGTCTTTGGCGGCACAACGACGCCGCGCCCGGTCGGGGCGCGGCGTCGAGGAGCCTTGGAACCTTACTTGGCCTGCAGTGCGGCGGCGCGCTTGGCGATCGCCGACTTGCGGTTGGCGGCCTGGTTCTTGTGGATGACGCCCTTGCTGGCGGCCTTGTCGAGCTTGCGCAGCGCGATGCGCAGCTGAGTGTTGGTCGCGTCGGCGTCGCCCGACTCGGCGGCCTCGCGGAACTTGCGGATCTCGGTCTTCAGCTCCGACTTGACCGCCTTGTTGCGCAGGCGAGCCTTCTCGTTCTGCTTGTTCCGCTTGATCTGGGACTTGATGTTCGCCACGAAAGAAGCCTCAGGTTATTAAGTCGATGGGATGGGGCGCGGGACCTAGACGCGCCCACACGCAGTGGGACAGCCTACCAAGCCACTAACCCAACGCCCAAACCGAACCAGAATCCCAGCGTCGTGCCAGCCAGCCGACCGCGCTCTCAGCGTACGCCCGCTGGTAGGCGCGGATCGTCGGCAGGCCGGGTGGAGCCGGGCGGCGGCAGTGATCAGCCAGGAACCCGGCGAACGCGCACAGCAGCGCGTCCACACCTTCACGAGGCGCGCTGGCGTCGGTGAGGATCTCATCGGCGGCCGGGTCGTTCACCTCGATCAGCAGCAGTGCGAGATCGACCCAGGGCGCGCCCACGCACGCGTGTGCCCAGTCGACGACGTGCACGCCGCCGGAGCGGTCGAGCAGCACGTTGTCGGCACGCAGATCGAGGTGGAGCAGCGTGTCGCCGGCCGCGTGGTCGCCCCACGACTCCTCCAGCGCGGCGAGCCGGTCGAGCCGCCGTGACTCCCACGGGCCCAGATCCGGTGGGGGATCCGCGGCGAGGGTCCGCCAGCCGGTGAACGCGGCATCCATCTTCTCCACCACGCCGGGAAAGCCCTCGGGCGCCGGAGTCAGTGTGCGCGCCATGGCCGCGACCGCCGCGGTGACCCGGTCGAGTTCGTCACGACGCCACGGCAGTGAGGCCGTACGCCCCTCGACGTCCTCGATGCCGAGGACCACCCAGTCACCGTCGTCGTGGCTCCAGAGCAGCCGCGGCGAGGGCACGGCGACCGGCAGCGCGGCGAGCGTACGGGCTTCGCCGCGGTGCAGGCCGGGAGAGGCGGGATTGATCGCCGGCGCCACCGCCTTGACGAACAACCGGCGCCCGTCCTCCAGCAACAGCCGCGCCGCCACACCGGGCGAGAACCCACCTCGCTGATCCCACGCCCGTACGACGGCCGCCCCGGCACGCGCCTCGACGACCGCCCGCACGTGCGCCGGCAGCCCGGCCCAGGCCAGCCGAGGACCGGCGGCGGGTGGAGGCGAAGCCATGGCCGAATCCTCGCCGACCCTTACGGCCCCCTCAACAGAATTTCCCACGCGACACGTACGCGCACGACGACCAGAACCCCGCCCGCCCCAGCGCCACGCGGAGGACAAGCCCCGCCCGCCACAGGCTTGCCAGGACATGCCCCGCCCGCCACGGACATGCCCCGCCCGCCACGGACATGCCCCGCCCGCCACGGGGGGCTCACCCCAATCTCATTGTCCAGCGCTCAGATCTGCCGGAGGAAGGGTCTCGATCGCCTGTGGATAACTACGCCTGACCGCTTCTGGCTGGCCGTGCCTCGCGTCTAGCCTGCCGTGACCGCGTTCGGCGTGCCGTGACCGGGTCTGGCGTGCTGCGGCCGGGTCTGGCGTGCCGTGACCGCGTTTGGCCTGCCGTGATCGGGTCTGGCTTGACAGGGCTTGGATTGACTCCGCGACCGGGCGCACCGGCCAGCCCGCCATCGACGCCGCCGCGACGTACCGCTTGACGTTCACCGCGCCGTTGCCGATCACCCGCTCAGAATGGAGGTGATCTGCTCGCGGGACATGCTGCGGGTGCTGGGCTGACTCGGCGACCGGGCCTGGCATGCTGTGCCCCACGTCCGGCTGGATCTGTGCCCACGCCTTGGCTGGCTCTGCGCCCCGCTTAGATCGTTGCGCCCTGCCCACGCCCGTGCCCGTGACTGGGATGGCTTCGCGCCCCCTCTGGTTTGCGGTCCCGTGCGTGGCGTTTGGTCTTGGTCGCCGTCGTCTTCGGCGGTCCTGTTGATCGGCGACGGCCGCGTGCCTCGCGTGTGGGGACACGTGAGGGCGTACGCGCCGTGTCGTGATGGTCGGACCGGGGCCCTCTCGGGTGGGCGCGGAACCGAGCATCGCGTGCGGCATGGGACCATGGATAACGCTAGATCCACCACTTCACGAGGACGCCGGTGCCGCCCGTACCGAACCAGACCCACACCGATCCCGCGGTGATTCGCAACTTCTGCATCATCGCGCACATCGACCATGGCAAGTCGACGCTCGCCGACCGCATGCTGCAGCTCACCGGTGTGGTCGAGGAGCGCCAGATGCGTGCGCAATATCTCGATCGCATGGACATCGAGCGTGAGCGCGGCATCACCATCAAGAGCCAGGCCGTACGCCTGCCGTGGAAGGACTACGTCCTCAACCTCATCGACACGCCCGGGCACGTCGACTTCTCCTACGAGGTCTCCCGGTCGCTCGAGGCGTGTGAAGGCGCCGTGCTGCTCGTGGACGCCGCTCAGGGCATCGAGGCGCAGACGCTCGCCAACCTCTACCTCGCGCTCGAGGCGGACCTGCACATCATCCCGGTCCTCAACAAGATCGATCTGCCGGCGGCGCAGCCGGACAAGTACGCCGAGGAGATCGCCGGGATCATCGGCTGTGATGCGGACGAGGTCCTGCGGGTCTCCGGCAAGACCGGCGAGGGCGTCGAGGAGCTGCTCGACAACATCGTCGCGACCGTGCCGCCGCCGACGGGCGACCCCGACGGGCCCGCGCGGGCGCTGATCTTCGACTCGGTGTACGACACCTACCGTGGCGTCGTCACGTACGTGCGGGTGGTCGACGGGCGCCTGTCGCGGCGTGAGAAGAGCCTCATGATGTCCACCGGGGCGGCGCACGAGACGCTCGAGGTCGGGGTGATCTCGCCCGAGCCCAAGCCGGTCGACGGGCTCGGCGTCGGCGAGGTCGGATACCTCATCACCGGCGTGAAGGACGTGCGTCAGGCGCGTGTCGGCGACACGGTGACCAGCGCGAGCCGCAGGGCCGACGAGGCCCTCGGCGGCTACCGTCACCCCCGGCCGATGGTCTTCTCCGGCCTGTACCCGGTGGACGGCGACGACTACCCCGAGCTGCGCGACGCCCTCGACAAGCTGCGGCTCAACGACGCCGCGCTTGTGTACGAGCCGGAGACGTCGCTGGCGCTCGGCTTCGGGTTCCGCTGCGGGTTCCTGGGCCTGCTGCACATGGAGATCGTCCGTGAGCGGCTGGAGCGGGAGTTCGACCTGTCGCTGATCTCCACCGCGCCGAACGTCGTCTACCGCGTCGTCATGGAGAACGCCGAGGAGCACCGGGTCACCAACCCCAGCGAGTTCCCCGAGGGCAAGATCAACACGGTGTACGAGCCGGTGGTGCGGGCCACGCTCCTGTCGCCGTCCGAGCACATCGGGGCGATCATGGAGCTGTGCCAGAGCCGCCGCGGCGTGCTGCTCGGCATGGACTACCTGTCCGAGGACCGCGTCGAGATCCGCTACACGCTGCCGCTGGCCGAGATCATCTTTGACTTCTTCGACCAGCTGAAGTCCCGTACGCGCGGGTACGCCTCGCTCGACTACGAGCCCAGCGGCGAGCAGGAGGCCGACCTGGTCAAGGTCGACATCCTGTTGCAGGGCGAGTCGGTGGACGCGTTCAGCCAGATCGTGCACAAGGACAAGTCCCGCGAGTACGGCCTGATGATGACGGCCAAGCTCAAGGAGCTGATCCCGCGCCAGCAGTACGAGGTGCCGATCCAGGCCGCGGTGGGTTCGCGGATCATCGCACGTGAGAACATCCGCGCCATCCGCAAGGACGTACTCGCCAAGTGCTACGGCGGTGACATCTCCCGTAAGCGCAAGCTGCTGGAGAAGCAGAAGGAGGGCAAGAAGCGGATGAAGACGATCGGCCGGGTCGACGTCCCGCAGGAGGCCTTCGTCGCGGCCCTGTCCACCACCGCCGCCCCGGAGAAGGGCAAGAAATAACCGTCCGTCCGGCCGGGTTGTCGCCTGTCACAAGTCGACCGAAGGTTGGAGCTGGCATGGATCTGGGCCGAATCGGCATCTGGGACTCTGGGCTGCGTAACGAGGACCCGGGAGCCGCGGGCGAGATACGCGAGGCCGCGGCGGAGCTGGACGAGCTCGGCTACGGCGCGATCTGGCTCGGCGCCAGTCCCGGCGTACGCCACGCGCGCCCGGTGCTGGCGGCGACCTCACGCGTCGTCGTCGCGACCGGCATCCTGAGCATCTGGGACTACGACGCCGCCGAGGTGGCCGAAGAACAGGCCGCCGTCGCCGCGGAGTACCCCGGGCGCTTCCTGCTCGGCCTCGGCGCCAGCCACGGCGTCCTGGCCAAGGACTACTCCAAGCCCTACTCCGCGATGGTGGGCTTCATCGACCGGCTCGACGCCGCCGGGTCGCCTAAGTCCGGCCGGGTGCTCGCCGCGCTCGGTCCCCGCATGCTCGCGCTGTCGCGTGACCGCGCCGCGGGCGCCCACCCGTACCTCATCACCCCCGAGCACACCGCCACGGCCCGCGAGATCCTCGGCCCGGACCCGCTGCTGGCTCCGGAGATGAAGGTCGTCCTCGACACCGACCCCGAACGCGCCCGCACCACCGCGCGCGGCCGCCTCGCGACCTATCTCCAGCTGCCGAACTACACGAGCAACCTGCGACGTTTCGGCTTCACCGACGACGACATCCGCGACGGCGGCAGCGACCGGCTGGTCGACGCGCTGTTCGCCTGGGGCGGTATGGACGCGATCCGCCGGCGGATCGAGGAGCACCGTGAGGCCGGCGCCGACCACGTGGTTTTGCAGGTCACAACCGCCGAGCACGGGTCCCTGCCCCGGAAGCAGTGGCGGGAACTCGCGGACGGGCTGGAGCTGCGGCAGCGCGCCTGAGCGAGCCGACGACCTGCGCCGCAGGCCGCACGAGGATCTCGTTGACGGTGGCGTGGCGAGGCCGGGGCGCCATGAACGCGACGTGATGTCGTCTGGCGGGCCGTGGTCGTGTCGGGCGCGTACTCGTGGCCGGTTCGATGGGCCGGTGCGTGTGTGGTGTTCGGCGGGCTCTTGGCGCAGGGCTTCGGAGAAGCCGACGGGGTGTTCGGTTGCTCACCGGGCCGGGCACCTCGCGTCCCGTGGTCGAGCTGATGGTGACGAGGTCGGCCCACGCCTGCGGCCCGGGCCAGATGCGGCAGAGCGGCGTGGGTGGCGTTGAGGGCCCCGTTGAGGTTGACCGTGCCGTGTCAGTCGCCCGGGATGTCGGTGCCGTCGCGGTCGCGCTGCGGATCGCATCGGCGTCGGTGACGTCGGCCTGGTAGCGGTGTGCTCGGCCGTCCGTGCGCGCGTTGATGGTCTCGGCGAGTTCGGCGAGTTCGGCGAGTTCGGCGAGTCGTCGTGGCGGCGGGCGAGCCGCCCCTTCGGCGGCGGGCGATCGCGTCCGCGGCGCTCTGGACGCGCCGGTGGTGACTGCTGAGATATAGCTGAGCACGGCATTCGGGCCGACCTGTCGGGCCTTCGCCGCTCGGGCCGAGCGGCGAAGACCCGGGGGCTCGCCGCTCATGGCGCGGCGGGTGCCCTGGAGGGCCGCGGCGCGGCGGCGTCATCGCCCGCGTCAGCATCCTGGCGATCCGTGGCGAGGCCGACCAGCCGCTGGACAGCCCGATGACGAACACCGGTATGACGCGCAGCATCCCGCCTGTCGCGCGGCGGCCCGCCTGTGGTGCAGCACCCCCGCCTGCCGCGTGGCGGCCCGTCTGTCGTGAACCGGCCGCGCCTGCCGCATGTCGCGCCGCAGCCGCGCCTGTCGTGCGGCGGCCCGTCTGTCGTGCGGCGGTTGCGGGCGCGACCTCACGGTCGTACGGCCCGGCGCGCGTCACGGGGCGGGCGGTGCGGTCGGTGGTGATGGTCGTGTCCCGACACCAACATTCGTGTTGGAACCCCCGGCGCGGCAGGGCGGAACGAGGTTCGGTGTTTTTGCGTCACACCGGGGTAGACACGCCGTGCTGCGGTTCGACGGGAGGAACATTGGACGCTGCTATGGCAGGGCGGGGAGTTCGCCGTGACGACTCCCCGCGTGATGCGGATGGCGGCGCCGCGGGGGACACGGCGCCGCACAGCACCATCACCCTGCCGGGCGTCGAGCGTTCGGTGGCGAACGGCCGCCGGTTCGTACGCGAGACGCTCGGGTCGCGGCATCCCGCTCTGGAGCAGGTCGCCCTGGGGGTGAGCGAGCTCGCCACCAACGCGATCGTGCACACGCCGAGCGGCGACGGGGGACAGATCACCATCGTCCTGTCCGCGTACGGGGAGGTCGTCCGTGCCGAGGTCACCAACGACGGCACGGCGGCGAGGCGGTCGTGGGTCCGCCGTGACGCTCACGCCGAGAGCGGCCGGGGCATCCTGATCGTCGACGCGCTCGCGGACGCCTGGGGCGTGACCGAGCACTCCGGGCGTACGACGGTGTGGGCGGAGTTCCGCGCCGCCTAGGGGCGTGTTTCGAAGTCCCGCCGTCCGGGACACTGCGCCGTCCGGGACACTCCCCGCCCTCCCAGGGGGCGCCGACCCCACTTCCATTGTCAAGCCCCCCACACGCCAAAGGAAGACCGCACGCACGGCTGTGGAAAACCCACGACCCGACCACTTCGAGGCAGGCCCTCGTGGTCGCTGCCGCCCCCGGCGGCTGAGAAGCCCGGGGCGACGGCGCGGGCAACCCTCACCGGCGCGGGCACCCTCACCGACGCGGCACACTTGAGGCGTGCCTTCGACGCTGCCCGACGGGGATCCGGTTCCGAGAGACGGCGCGCTGCCCGCGAGCGCCCTGACCGGCCTGGGCGCCCGGCCGTTCGGCTTCTACGTGCACGTGCCGTTCTGCGTCACGCGCTGCGGCTACTGCGACTTCAACACCTACACCGCGACCGAGCTGCGCGGCGCCTCACGTGAGTCCTACGCCGACACTGCGATCGCCGAGATCCGCATGGCGCGGCGTGTGCTGGGCGACGTGGACCTGCCGGTGGAGACGGTGTTCGTCGGCGGTGGCACACCGACGCTGCTGCCCGCGGACGACCTCGGCCGGGTGCTGGAGGCGATCGGCAAGGAGTTCGGGCTGGCCGCCGGCGCGGAGGTCACCACCGAGTCCAACCCCGAGACGGCCGGTCCGGCGTACCTGTCGGAGCTGCGTGAGGCGGGCTTCACCCGCGTGTCGTTCGGGATGCAGAGCGTACGGGAGCACGTCCTGGCCGTGCTCGACCGCACGCACACCCCGGGCCGCCCGCAGCAGTGCGTCACCTGGGCGCGGGAGGCCGGGTTCGACCACGTCAACCTCGACCTGATCTACGGCACGCCAGGAGAGAGCGACGCCGACTGGCAGGCCAGCCTCGACGCCGCGGTCGCCGCCGGGCCCGACCACGTCTCGGCTTACGCCCTGATCGTCGAGGAGGGTACGCGCCTGGCCGCGCGGGTGCGCCGCGGCGAGCTGGCCCCGCCCGACGACGACGCGATGGCCGACCGCTACCTCGCCGCCGAGGCCGCTCTCGGCGGGCACGGCCTCGGCTGGTACGAGATCTCGAACTGGGCGGCGAGCGAGGGGGCCCGCTGCCGCCACAACCTGCTCTACTGGACCGGCGGCGACTGGTGGGGTGTGGGCCCCGGCGCGCACAGCCACGTCGGCGGCACGCGCTGGTGGAACGTCAAGCACCCGGCCGCGTACGCCGCCCGGCTCGCGGAGGAGATCACCCCCGCGCACGCCCGCGAGGTGCTGGAGGACGCCGACCGCCGCTTCGAACGGATCATGCTGGAGCTGCGGCTGGCGGACGGCTGCCCGCTCGGCCTGTTCGACGACCCGTCCGCGGTCCGCCGCGCGGTCGGCGACGGCCTCCTGGTCCCCGGGGCGTACGACGCGGGGCGCGCCGTCCTCACCCTGCGCGGACGGCTCCTGGCCGACGCCGTGGTCCGGGACCTCACCTGACCATCCGCCAGCAGAGCCACGTCGGGATCCGGTACATCTCGTAGCGGCCGGCCTTGACCGCGCCGATGATCAGGAACACGAGGTGCACGACGGCGAAGGCGAACATCGACAGGATCGCGACGATCGCCACCGCGGGCACCCGCGCCGCCCCGCCCGCGATCGCGACGGCGATGGCGCCGAAGAAGACGATCAGGTAGCTCAGCGCCAGGTTGAGGGCCTGCGCGCCGTGGAACCGGACGAACGGCGACTGGTCCTTGCGGGCCAGGTAGACGATGAGCGGGGCGAGGAAGCCGATGAGGAACTGGCCCAGGTACCCCAGGAGCGCCCACGTCGTGTCGTCCGACCCGGTGATGCCCGGCCCGTACGGGTGCTGGGGACCGTACGGGCCGTACGGACCGTATGCGCCGTACGGCGGAGGCGGTGGGTCGGCGCCGTACCCGCCCGGTGGCGGGCCGCCGTAGCCGGGCGGCGGGCCGCCGGGGTGGAGACCGCCGGGGCCGGGATC
>NZ_JBHLZP010000117.1:0-18604 GCF_042429965.1 Actinoallomurus acaciae | reverse complement strand
CGCGGCCGCCGCCGTCACCCTGGGCGGGCTCGCGCTCTGGGCGGTGAGCGGGCACGCGGGCCGCCCGGCGCGGGTCCACGTGCGGAGCGCCTGGGTGATGACGCCGACGGCGCCGCAGACCGCGGCGTACTTCACCCTCACCAACACCGGAGACGTCACCGACGACCTGCTGGAGGTACGCACGCCGGCCGCGGCCATGGCCATGTTGAGCCGCCAGGTCGAGCGCGCGGGCGCGGAGCGGATGACGATGGGCGGAAGCCTCGCCGTCCCCGCGCACGGCACCGTGCGCATGACCCCGTTCACGGTCAACGTGATGATCCAGCCGCGTACGGCGCTGCCGGCCGGCCGGATCGTCCCGTTCACGCTGGTCTTCCGTCACAGCGGCACGGTGCGCGTGAACGCGGAGGTGGTGCCGCCCGGCAGCCGCGCCTGACCTGCGCCGGCCGTGAGGTCCACCGGTGGCCGAGCCGTCGATGACCATCACGGCACCACGACGGCGCGGCCGGTCTTCGACGCGCCTACCATCGGGAGTACCGCGATGGAGGCCCGGCCACGTGCGGAGGCCGTGGTCGCCGGAACGACGTCACGGCGCGCCTCGCGGGCGCCCGGGCGAAACAGGCCGCGGCGCCCGCCGAGCCGGTGAGCGTGCTGCGAACATCGTCTCTGCCCGGCCCGGTGGGCGCCGCCCACACCGCGGGAGCCCGCGATGCCGATCGAAATCGATCTCCATCACGGGACAACCGCGTTGAGCGCCGGGAATTCCCTCATCGGCCGGTGGCAGCGGCGATGTCACTCGCTACCGAACGTCTCAAGGCCTGCCGACCGTGGATATTTGTTGCGAATAGGTGGCAGTTGCGGCTTAGATGCACATGTCGGCTCATGGTGAAGAGGTGAGGCAGACGTGCCCAGCGGGACCACGCGTCGCGGGTTCTTCGGGATGGCCGGAGCGGCCGTTCTGGTGAGTTCGTGCTCGTCCGGAGGGACGGACTCCGGCACGCCGCGCAAGGGCGGCATGGCGCGGGCCGTGTTCCCCGGCGCCGGGGCCAAGGAGACGATGGACCCGCATGCTCAGCGGCAGTTCGTGGACATCGCCCGGCACAAGGCGGTGTTCGACAAGCTGGTCGATCTCGGGGGAACGCTGCGGCCGGTGCCCCGCCTCGCCCAGCGGTGGGAGACCCGGGACGACGCGACCGTGTGGCGTTTCCACCTGCGGGCCGCCACGTTCCACGACGGGCACGTGCTGGACGCCGACGATGTGCTCTACAGCCTTGCCCGCATCCTCGATCCCAAGGGCATCGACCGCAGAGCGCGGGCGTCGCTGTCGGGCATCGACCTGAAGCGTTCGAGGGCCGTCGGCAAGCAGGTCGTGGAGATCGTGTTGAAGCGGCCGAACGCGGAACTTCCCACGCTGCTGGCCATGACCGGCACCGCGATCGTGCGGCGCGGCTATGACGACCCGTCCAAGCCGGTCGGCACCGGACCGTTCCGATTCGGCTCGTTCGCGGCGGGACGCTCGTTCGCCGCCCGCCGGTTCGACGACCACTGGGACGGCGCCGCGCACCTGGACGAGATCCGCATCCTGTCCGCCGAGACCGAGGCCCGCGCCAACGCCGTGCAGGCGGGGGAGGTGGAGTACGCGCACGAGATGACGCCCACGTTCGCCCGCGTGGTCGAGGCGAACCGCAACGTGCGAATCGTCGCCGCGCCCCGCAGCGGCGCCGAGGGCATCGTGATGAAGACCGACCGGCCGCCGTTCGACGATCCGGACGCCGCGATGGCGATCAAGCTCCTGGCCGACCGCGAACGCCTGGTGGAGGTCATCAACGGTGGCCGGGGCGTCGTGGGCAACGACATGTACGGCAAGGGCTACACCTACTATCCCGGCAACGTGCCGCAGCGTGAGCGGGACGTCGCCGAGGCACGCGCGCTACTGCGCAAGACGGGCGTGCTGAACAAGGAGGTGACCTTCTACACCTCCTCGGCCGCCGACGGCTTCGTCGACGCGGCGCACCTGTTCGCCCGGCAGGCGGGCGAGGCCGGGCTTCGGGTGAAGATCGTCACCGGCCCGCCGGAGAGTTACTACACCGACCAGCTCAAGACGGGTCTGCTGGGCAGTCACCGCTGCGGGGCCATGCCGATCCCCACCTACATCAGCGACCGGCTGCTGACCGACTCGCAGCAGAACGCCACCGCCTGGAGACGCGCGGACTTCGACAAGGAGTTCGCCCAGGCCCAGTCCGTCTCCGACGAGAGGCGGCGCACCGCGCGGTACGGCGTTCTGCAGCAGCGGATCCGCGACCGAGGGGGCCTGCTGATCTGGGGGCATCCCGACTGGCTGAACGCGGTGTCGGCTCGTCTGCGCGGGGTGGAGGCGGCGCCGCCCAACACGGTCGACTGGGCACGGTTCGACAAAGTGTGGCTGGCCTGAACGGTGCTGCGTCACGTCGTACGGCGGGTGTCGCTGGCCGTCGTCCAGCTCTCGCTGCTGGCCGTCCTGGTCTTCCTGCTGACCTCGCTGCTGCCGGGGGACGCCGCCGAGGTCCAGTTCAACGAGCAGGCGGGCCTGGATGAGGTCGCGCACCTGCGCGGGCAACTCGGGCTCGACCGTCCGCCGGCCGAGCGTTTCGCCGACTGGGCCGGCGGGCTGCTGTCCGGCGACCTGGGCACGTCGCTGGTCGGCGGTCAGCCGGTGAGCGAGATCGTCGCGAGCTCGATCACCGCCACGGTGGTGCTGGCGTCCGTCACCGCCGTGCTGCTGGTGCCGCTGGCGATGCTGCTCGGCCTGGTGATGGGGCTGCGCGCGGGAGGGCGCCTGGACCGTACGATCACCGCGGTCACGCTGGCCCTCAACTCGATCCCCGACTTCGTCCTTGCGCTGGCCCTGGTCGCGGTGTTCTCCCTGCGCCTGGGCTGGCTGCCGTCGACCTGGCTGGGCGCGAGAGGCGATGATCTGCCGGCCCGGCCGGTCCTGCTCGTGCTGCCGGTCGTGGTGCTGCTCACGCGTACGGTCTGCGCGCTGTCACGGCAGATACGGGCGGGCACCGTCACCGCACTGGAGGCGGAGTACACCGTCCAGGCGCGGCGGCTGGGCGTTCCGCGCACGCGGCTGGTGCTGCGGCATGTGCTGCCGGGCGCCGCCGTGCCGGGCGTGCAGGAGCTCGCGCGGACCGGCGATCAGCTCCTCGGCGGAGTGCTGGTCGTCGAGGCGATCTTCGCGATCCCCGGCACCGCGACCGCCCTGATCGACGCGGTCCAGAGCCGCGACGTGCCGACCGTCCAGGCGCTGACGCTGCTGCTGGCGGCGGTGGCACTCGCGTTCAACGTCGCCGCCGACCTGGCCTGTCAGCGTCTCGCCCCGCGCTCGGAGGTGCTGCGATGACCGGCCGCCGTCTCTCGCCGGCGGCGCTGCCGGCGGTGATGCTGCTCGCCGTGCCCGTCGTGGCCGCGGTGGCCGGGCCCTTTCTGGCCCCGGCGATCACTCCGCCCGACGGCGCGCCGTACACCATCGGGGGCGGGCACCTGCTCGGTACCGACCGGACGGGCCGTGACGTGCTCGGCCTATTGCTGCGCGGCGGGCCCAGCGCCCTGGGCGTCGCCTGCTGCGCGGTCGCGTTCGCCTGCCTCGCGGGCGGGTTGCTGGGCCTCGCCGCGGCCACGACACGGCACCGCTGGATCGACGAGGCGATGATGCGGCCGGTGGAACTCATCCTCCCCATCCCGTCGCTGCTCATCATCAGCGTGGTCGGGGTGGGCTGGCGGGGCCGTCCGGAGGCGATCGCCTTCGCCGTCGCGGCGATCAACGTGCCCGCGGTGGCCCGGCTGATCCGCGCGGCGGCGCTGGACGCGGCCGGCGGCCCGGTGGCCGAGGCGATGCGGTTTCAGGGCGAGTCCCGGGCCCGGATCCTGCTCGGGCACGTCGGAAGAAGCGTGCTGCCGGTCGCCGCCGCCGACGCCGGCACACGCGTCCCGTACGCCGTCTTCACCGTCGCCGCGGCCAACTTCCTCGGCCTCGGCCTGGACGCCACCTCGCCCGACTGGGGCGTCACCATCGCCGCGAGCCGCGAAGCCCTGCTCATCCAGCCGTGGGCGGTGTGCGCGCCCGCCGCGATGCTCGTCATGTTCACCGTCGGACTCAACCTCCTGGCCGACCGGCTCCTGGGTGCCCGCGAGCGGCCGCGTACGACGAAGGCGGCCGGGCGATGATCGAGGTACGCGGGCTGACGGCACGCGCCGGCGCGTCCGACCTGCTGCGCGGAGTGGACCTCGACGTACGGGCGGGTGGGGTGACCGCTCTCGTCGGGCCGTCCGGCAGCGGCAAGACCACCACCGCGCTCGCCCTGCTCGGCGAGTCGGCACCGGGTGTGGAGCTGAGCGGCACGGTGCGCGTCGCCGGCGTCCGGGTGGTGGACGAGCGCGGCGTCACGCGAGAGGCGGCCGGGCTGCACGGCGGGACGATCGCCTACCTGCCGCAGCATCCCGGCAGCGCGCTCAACCCGGCCCGCCGTACCGGCGCGGTCATCAAGGAGCTGGCGCGGCTGCACGGAAACTCGACCGTCACCGAGGCGGTCCGCAGGGCCCAGCTGCCGGTGGACAGGTCCGTGCTGCGCCGTTTCCCGCACCAGTTCTCCGGGGGACAACGCCAGCGCATCGCCCTCGCACAGGTTCTGGCCTGCGGCCCCAGGGCACTGATCCTGGACGAACCCAGCACCGGCCTGGACACCGTGACCCGACTGGGACTCATCCAGGAACTCACGGCGCTGGCCGACGACGGGATGGCGCTTCTGCTGCTCAGCCACGACCACGACCTGGTCCGCGCCCTGGCCGACCACGTCGCCCTGCTGGACGGCGGCCGGGTCACACGGCAAGGCCCTCCTCAGGACGTGCTCCCCGCCGTCGCCGCCCCGGCGGTCCGTGCCGCGCGGGTGTCCGGGGAGCCGGCGCGCCTGCGTGTACGCGACCTCACCGCCTGGCTGCGCCCGGGAGGACGCGGCACGGTGCTGGACGGCATCTCCCTGTCGCTGTCCCCGGGAGACTGCCTGGCCGTGGCCGGACCCTCTGGCAGCGGCAAGACCACCCTCGCCCGGTGCATCGCCGGCCTCCACGAACGGCGGCGAGGGCACGTCCTCCTGGACGGCACGGCACTGCCACCGCTGCGCCGCCGTGACCGTACGCACAAGCGCCGCGTCCAGTACGTGTGGCAGGAGGTCCGGGGCTCCTTCGACGAACGCCGCCCCGTACTGGATCAGGTCGCCCGCACCGCCGTCAGGCTCCGCGGAACGCTCCCCGCCGAAGCCGCCGCCGAGGCCGCCGCGCTCCTGACCCGGCTGGGCGTCTCCGAGACCACCGCGCGCCGCCGGCCGGCCGCGCTGTCCGGTGGGGAACTCCAGCGTGCCGCGTTCGCCCGGGCCGTCCTCGCACGGCCCGACATCCTGGTCTGCGACGAGATCACCACCGCCCTCGACGACACCGCCACCGACCTCGTACTCACACACGTCGCACGGCTGCGCGCCGAGGGCACGTCCATCCTGTGGATCGGTCACGACCTCACGCTCGTCCGCGCCGTCGCCGGCCGGATCGCCGTCCTCGACGGCGGCCGCGTGGTCGAGCAGGGCGACCTCGGCGACGTGCTCGACGCCCCCGAGTCCGAGACGACCCGCCTGCTGATCCAGGCGGCCCGACCACCGAGAAGGAGCGCGACATGACCGAGACGGCCACCTGGCAGGCATGGCAGGACAGCTGGGACCGCCAGCAGGAGTGGTACATGCCCGACCGCGAGGAACGCTTCCGCGTGATGCTCGACATGGTCGAGGCCCTCGTCGGCCCCGAACCGAACGTCCTCGACCTCGCCTGCGGGACCGGCAGCATCACCGACCGGCTGCTGAGGCGGTTCCCCGCGGCGCGCGTCACCGGCGTCGACATCGACCCCGCCCTGCTCACCATCGCCCGCGGCCACTTCGCCGGCGACGACCGCGTGCGACTGGTTACCGCCGACCTGACCGATCCGCTCTGGACCGGCGCCCTGCCTCACCGGTCGTACGACGCCGTGCTGACGGCCACCGCGCTGCACTGGCTGGACACCGAACCCCTCCGCACGCTGTACGGACACATCGGTGCGGTCCTGCGGGACGGCGGCGTGTTCCTCAACGCCGACCACATGACCGACGAGTCCGCCCCGCGCATCAACGCTGCGGCCGAGGCGCTCCACACGGCCCGCCGGGAACGCGAACAGGAGGCCGGCGCGCTCGACTGGCGCGACTGGTGGACCAAGGTCGCCGCCGACCCCGCACTCGCCGAGCCCGCCCGGCGCCGCTTCGAACTGCTCGGCGACCCCCGCGACCCCGCCAGGCCCAGGGGCGGCCGGCCGACCACCACCCGATGGCACCTGAACACCCTGCGCGAACAGGGGTTCACCGAGGCCCGCCAGGTCTGGTGCTCGCCCGGCGACGCCCTCGTCGCGGCGCTCCGGTAGGAGCCGCCACGCCGGGATGCCTACGCGACCGTGCCGATGGCATAGCCGATGGTGGCGGCGAGTATTCCGAGGACGAGGCTGGCCACGGCGTTGAGGCCGGCCTCGAGGAGGGAGCCGTCCTCCAGGAGGCGGGTGGTCTCGAAACCGAAGGTGCTGAACGTGGTCAGGGCTCCGCAGAATCCGGTGCCGACGAAGGTCACGGCCTCTTTGGGGAGCTGGTGGGACGCTCCGGTCAGCAGTCCGAGAACGAGGCAGCCGATCAGGTTGACCGTCAGGGTGCCCCAGGGGAAGACGCTGGGGCGACGCTGCTGGATCAGCCGGTCGATCAGGTAGCGGCTGGGTGCTCCCACGGCGCCTCCGAGCAGCACCAGGAGGACGGTCATGACTTCTTCTCATCCTTGTCGCGCCCGACGTAGCGGTAGACCTCCACCGGCTCGAGGGTGACGAGGCCCTCGTCGATGAGGTCGTCGAGTTCGAGCAGGAACTCGACGATCTTGTCTTCGGTGTCCACGATCACGATGGCCAGGGGAAGGTCGTCGCTGAGCGAGAGGAGCCGGCTGGTGTGGATGCGGGAGGAGGCGCCATAGCCTTCGATGCCGCGGAACACGCTGGCGCCGGCCAGCCCGTGCGTGTGCGCCCGGCGCACGATCTCGGCGTAGAGGGGCTTGTGGTGGTACTGGTCGGCCTCGCCAATGAAGATCGTTATCCGGCAGGCGGCGCCGTGCAGTCTCATGGTCGTCATTTCCCCTGTTCGCGGCGTACGGGCAGACCGCCGATGAGGCGGGCGAGGGTGATTCCCAGCCAGACGGCGACCAGGCCGCCGACCAGGCTGTTGAGCACGTAGGCGTCGGCGAGGATCCAGGAACCGTGGCCGGCGAGATCGCGCGTCTCGACGGCGAAGGTCGAGAAGGTGGTGTATCCGCCGAGGAACCCGACGCCCAGGAACGGGCGTACGTACCGGGTCGGTGGCCAGATGTCGAGGACGAAGACCATGAGCAGCCCGAGGGCGAAGCAGCCGGTGAGGTTGATGAGGAACGTGGCCCAGGGGAAGTGGCCGGGTCCGACCGGGATGGCGGTGGAGACTCCGTAGCGGGCGATGCTGCCGAGCGCTCCGCCGACGGAGATCGTCGTGAGGACCCTCCACTGCCGGTGGCGTCGTGGAGACCGAGGGGGGAAGGGGCCGCGCTCGGGATGGTCGGCCTCGTCGTGCAGGTCGACGTCGGGATCGATCGGGAGGTCCGGTGGTTCGCCGGGGCGCCGGTCGATCGAGTCGTCGGTGGAGCGTGAGGTCAAGGTGTCCTTCCGGTGGTCGGTCGTACGGGAGGGGCGGGCCCGGACGCGATCCATCGGGCGGGGGAGCGGGGCTCCGCCGCGGCAAGGGTGATGACGTCGGGCCGCTGCGGCTGTCCGGCGAAGGTCCGAGCGGAACCGCCGGCACGGTCAGGGGCCTAACGCCGGTTCCACCGGCCGGTTCCGGCGGGCGTACGGCGCGGCCGCCGGCGTCAGGGCCGGCCGCCGGGGAGCGGCGGTGACGGGCGCGCGGTGAGAGCCCCGTCGAGCGCGAGGCCCCGCGGTCAGGAGGATTGACGCGATATTACGCGACGATGACACGGCACCTCCCTGACTTGACGCCAGGGACCGTCAGCGGCCGATGCCGCGGTTCGTTAGGTGAGCCCCATCACCTTTGTGTCCGGCCCATTCTGCCCCATCGTTCACACGTCGCAAATGATCTCTCGCGGTTTGTCGTGAAAGGTGGCGTGCTTGACCATTCGTGCGGCCACTTGCTTCACTGGTGGCGGCGATGGATCCCGCCCGGGCAGCGCGCTCGAACCGCTCATCCGAGCTGACGGTTCCTGACGGCAGGTCAGGGCGTGATCGCATGAGAGTGGATTGCCCGGCGCTACGACTGACGATCCTCGTCGGTGAGACCGACCAGTGGCACGGTCGGCCGGTTCATGTCCAGATCGTGCATCGTGCGCGTGAGGCGGGGCTGGCCGGTGCCAGCGTCCTTCGTGGCGTGGGGGGCTACGGAGCGTCGAGTCACATCCACTCCGGCCATCTGCTGGGCCGGGGGATCGAGCTTCCGATCGCCATCGTCATCGTGGACCGTGAGGACGCCATCCGCGCGTTCCTGCCGCAGCTGGACCAGCTGATGGGCGACGGCCTGGTGATCCTCGATGACGTCCAGGCTCACCGGCATGTGCGCGTGGACCCGGACGGCCTGCTTCCTCAGCACCGGCTGTCCGACCGGCTGCACTGGCCGCGGCGCGCGTCACGAAACGGTGAGAGCCGGTGACCGGAGGCCGCCGTGACCGGCGGTTCCTGAGCGCCCCTTGTTCCCAGAGTGACTGCCGCTCACAATAGAAGTACGGCGATGAGGCTCGCCGTAACTGCGGATGCTCCCGCTGATGGCCTCTACCACCTGTCCGGTTCGTACCGGTGGATGGAGGGGAGGCCGTGTGGAGGTCTCGAAACGAACGCCCGGCGGTGAGTTCGGGGTCGTGCCATGAGCGCGGCCCTGCCCGTCCCGGTCATCCAGGCGCTGCAGGTCCTCACCATCGCGGCGGCGGCTCCCGGAGTGTCCGGCGTCATCGCGAAGGTCGAGTCCCGCCTGCAGGGACGGCGCGGCCCGCGCGTCCTTCAGCCGTACTACGACCTGGCGAAACTGTTCCGTAAGGAGTCGCTGGCACCCGAAGGGGCGAGCGGGTTCTTCCTGCTGGCGCCGCTGCTCGCCATGATGTGCTACCTGACGGTGCCGCTGCTGATCCCGGTGCTGACCAGCTACGGCCTGCCGCTCGGATACATGGGCGACATTCTGGGCGGTGGGTTCATCCTGGCGCTGGCCAGCTTCGTGGTCGCGGTGGCCGCCCTGGAGACCGGCAGCCCGTACGCGCAGCTCGGCTCCAGCCGGGCCAAGACGTTCGGCGCGATCACCGAGCCCGTCGTGCTGTTCGTGATCTTCGCGGTGGCGCTGGTCACGGGCACCGACCTGCCGTACGCGCTGGCGGCCACGGTGCGGTCCTCGGCCGGGCAGATCGTGCGGCCCGCGCACCTGCTCGCCGCGGCCGCCCTGTTCATGGTGATCCTGTACGAGACCGGGCGGATCCCGGTCGAGACCCACACCGGCACGAACGAGTTCGGCATGATCGAAGAAGCTCGCCCGTTCGAGCACTCCGGCCCCTACTTCGCCCTCCTGAAGTGGGGATCGGCGATGAAACAGCTGATCCTCTACACGATCCTGGCGAACGTCTTCCTCGCACCGTGGGGCCTGGCCTCGACCACCCGCGCCGTGGACGTGGGGCTGGCGATCGTGGCGCTGCTGGCGAAGGCGATCGCGCTCGGCTGCGTCGTGGCCGTCATCGACGACTCGTTCGCGAAGCTGCGCCTGTTCAAGATCACCGAGTTCGTGTCGGCGGCGTTCCTGCTCGCGGTTCTCGGCGTGTTCACCCTGTATCTGGGAGGCGGCTGATGAGCACGACTCTGGCCCTGACCGCACCTCCGGCACCGGGCGTCTTCGAAGGCGGCTCGAACGTCATCGCCGTGCTGGTACTGCTGATCGAGTTCGGCATGTTCCGCCAGGCCCTGCTGCGCGACCAGCTCCGGCTGTACGCGGCGCAGTCCGCGGTGATCTCGGTGCTGGCGGTCGTGGTCGCCGCCGCCCGTTCGCTGCCCGAGCTGTACGCACTCGCGGTGCTGTCGGCCGCGCTGAAAGTCGTGATCGTCCCCGTGGTGGTCCGCCGGCTGCTGCGCGGCGACGACGTGGAGATCGCGGGCAGCGGCGCGCTGGGCCCGGCGACCACGGTGCTGCTGGCGATCGTCGTGGCCGCGTTCGGGTTCTTCACCATGGGCGCGCTGGACATCCGCAGCCCGGTACTGCCGACCACGGCGCTGGCACTGTCGATCTCGGTGGTGCTCGTGTCGTTCGTGCTGATGATCGTGCGGCGCGATGTCGCGTCCCAGGCGATCGGGTTCTTCTCGCTGGAGAACGGCGTGTCGCTGGCGAGCCTGGTGGTCGCGGCCGGGATGCCGCTGATCCTGGAGGTCGCCTTCCTGTTCGACCTGCTGGTCGCCGTCGTGGTGTTCGCCGTGCTGATGCGCGTCCACCACGGCCGCGCCGAGTCCCTGTCCACGACCGGGCTGACGAGACTGCGGGGGTAGGGCATGACGGTTGTCGTGATTTTCCTGCTGGCCGCGCCCCTGCTGGTGGCGCTGGCGGCGTTGCGTGCGCCCGCGCGTGTGAGTCAGGTGCTCACGGTCGCGGTGGGGGTCCTGGCCTTCGCGGGTGTGCTGTTCCTGGTGCCGGCGGCGGCACGGCATGACGCGACGGTGTGGCGATACCTGCGGGTGGACGCCATCTCGGTGGTGTTCCTGCTGGCCACGAGCTTCCTGTACGCGGTCGTCGGCGCCTACTCGATCGGCTATCTGCGGGCGGACGAGGACGCCGAGGACTTCGGCGCCTACGCCCGGCGGTTCTACGTGGGCGTCAACCTGTTCGCCTGGTCGATGCTCGCGGCGCCGCTGATGAGCAGTCTGGCGTTGCTGTGGATCGCGATCGAGGTGACGACGGTGATCTCGGCGCTGCTGGTCGCCATCGAGGACACCGACGGGGCGGTCGAGGCGGCCTGGAAGTACGTGCTGATCGCCTCGGCCGGTCTGGGCATCGCGTTGCTGGCGACGATCTTCGCCTACTACGCGGGCGCGCAGGTCCTCGGGCAGTCCTACGACCTGACGTTCGCCTCTCTGGCCGGCGCGGGCTCACGGCTGCCGCACACGGCGGTGCAGCTGGCGTTCGTGCTGGCCGTCGTCGGCTACGGCACCAAGGTCGGGCTGTTCCCGGTGCACACGTGGCTGCCGGACGCGCACGCCGAGGCGCCCACGCCGGTCTCCGCACTGTTGTCCGGGTCGCTGCTGGCGGTCAGTTTCTATGCGATCCTGCGCTTCTACCAGGTCGCCGTCGCCACGCTGGGCCCGCGGTTCCCGCAGACGGTGCTGCTGGTCTTCGGCGTCGCCTCACTGCTGCTCGCCGCGCTGTACCTGCTGGACCAGCGCGACATCAAGCGGCTGCTCGCCTACTCCAGCGTCGAGCACATGGGCATCCTGGCGATCGGGGTGAGCTTCGGCGCACCGCTCGCGTTCGCCGGGGTGCTGCTGCACGTGCTGGCCCACGCCGCCGCGAAGGCGAACGCGTTCATGGGCGCGGGCGTTCTGGTCCGCAAGTACGGCACCAAGACGATCTCCAAGATCGGTGGTGGCCTCGACGCGCTGCCCTGGACCGGGCCGCTGCTGCTCATGGGCATCTTCGCGCTGTGCGCGATGCCGCCGTTCGGGATCTTCCGCAGCGAGTTCCAGATCGTCGCCGGCGGGCTCGGTTCGTCCCGGAACACCGGGACCGCGATCCTCGTGGTCCTGGTCACGGTCGCCTTCCTCGGCCTGTCGGTGGCGGCCAACCGGATCCTGTTCACACCCTCCGGCGACGGCGCCGTCGTACGCGGGGAGCCGAGCGCCTGGATGGTCGCACCCATGGTGGTCGGGATCGGCGCGCTGTTGCTGCTCGGTGTTCATCCGCCGGGCGACCTGGCCGACCTGCTGACACGCGGAGTCGCCGAGTTGCGGGGGGTGGGCTGAGCCATGTGGGAGAAGGTGCTGGCGAAGATCGCCGCGGGGGAGCGGTTCGCCGGGCTGCACGGTACGGCGCATGCGGACGGGCTGGTCCTCACCGCGCACGTGGTCACCGACGACGACGTGGAGATGATCGACGCCGACGCGGGCACGCCGCCGGACGCCTACCCCGCGTTGACCCCGGCGCTGCGGGCGGCGTTCTGGTACGAGCGGGAGATCCACGACCTGTTCGGCGTCGTTCCCGAGGGCCATCCGTGGCTCGATCCGCTGCTGCTGCCCGGTGCGCTGCTGCCCCGGCCCGGTGACGGGACGATGCCGGCCGGGAGCGATCCGGACGAGCACGCCGTCCCCCGCCATGTGACGGGGCCGGGGTTGTTCACGATCCCGCACGGGCCGGTGCGCTCGGGAGTGTTCGAGTCGGTCGAGTACCTCGTCGAGACCCCGGGCGAGGACATTCCGCACCTGTCGGTACGTCCGTTCTACAAGCACCGGGGCATCGAGAAGCGGTTCGAGGGCATGCCGGCCGGCGACGGCGTGCTCCTCGCCGAGCGGGTCGAGGGCGTCGCCTCGGTCGCGCACGCACTGGCGTACTGCCACGCGATCGAGCGGCTCACCGGATGCACCCCGCCGTGGCCCGCCCGGCTGGTGCGTGTCCTGCACGCCGAACTCGAACGCGTCGCCAACCACCTCGACGTCGCCGTCAAGCTCTGCGACGCCGCGGGCCTGGCGGTCGCGACCGCCCGCTTCGCCTGGCACAAGGAACGCGTGCTCCGCCTGGTCGGACGGCTGTGCGGCAGCCGGTTCGGCCGCGGCGTGGTGATCCCCGGCGGTGTCGGCCGGCTGCCGGACGGCACCGGCCTGCTCGCCGAGGTCGGCACCCTGGAAAAGGACGTCGCCCGGGACGCCCGGCTGCTCATGGACACCTCCTCGTTCCTCGACCGGCTGCGCGGCACCGGCCCGCTCACCCCGGAGCGAGCACGCGAGCACGGCGCGCTCGGCCCGGTCGGCAAGGCGTCGGGCCTGATCGACGACGCGCGGGCCAACCGCCCGTACGACGCCTACGAGGCACTCGGCATGGGCCCGGCGGCCCGGCACGACCACGGTGACGCCCTGGCCCGCCTCCAGGTCCGCTGGGAGGAGATCACCGAGTCCTTCCGCCTGCTGCGCCAGGTCATCGACGAGCTCTCCGACGCCCGCGGACCCGCGAGCGTCCCGGTGCCCGAGATCGACGGCCGCGCGGTCGGCTGGGCCGAGGCGCCCCAGGGCGAGGTGCTGTACGAGGTGTGCCTCGCGGGCGGCGTGATCACCCGCTGCCGGCCGCGCTCGGCGTCCTTCCACAACCTGGCGCTCTTCCACGACGTGTTCGCCGGCGACATCCTCACCGACTTCCCGTTCATCGAGGCGAGCTTCGGCCTTTCCATCGCGGGGGTGGCACGCTAAATGTGGATCTTCCGTGGGCTGCGCGACGGCGTCGTCACCACCCGGTGGCCGCGCCGCCCCGACACCTACTTCGACGCCTGGCGGGGACCGGCCACCGTCATCGGCGACGCGACCGGCGCGGCCGAGACGCCCTGCCCGACCTCGGCCATCCGCCGAGGGCCCGGAGGGGTCACGCTCGACCAGGGACGGTGCATCCAGTGCGGCCGGTGCGTCGAGGCCGCACCGGAGACCTTCACCTGGTCGCGCGGCTCGGACGTCGCCACGCTCACTCGTGAGGCCCTGACCGTTCCCGCCGAGACGGACGAGAACCTCGCGAAGGTCCGGGAGGATCTCGCACGCCGCACCCGCGCGCTGGGCCGGTCGGTTCACATCCGGCACGTCGACGCCGGGTCCGACGGCGCCGAGGAATGGGAGATCCTCGCGCTGCTGAACCCGGTCTATGACGTGCACCGGCTGGGAGTCTTCTTCACCGCCAGCCCCCGCCACGCCGACATCCTGCTGGTCACCGGCGCCGGGGCCCGCGGGATGACCGCGCCGCTCCGCCGCACCTTCGAAGGGACGCCGGACCCGAAGGTCGTCATCGCCGCCGGCACCGACGCCATCAGCGGCGGCATCGTCGGCCCCTCGTACGCGACCTCCTCCGGGATCGGCGAGACGGTCCCGGTCGACGTGTGGGTACCCGGCTCACCGCCCAGTCCCTTCGCGCTGCTGCACGCGATCCTGCTGGCGATCGGAGGAGTCTCATGACCGAGCGAAGCGAGGGAGCCGAAGGTACGTGCCGGTGGTCACTCCCTCCGACGGAGGAGGACTCATGACCCTTCTCTTCCTGGCCGGCCTGCTCCTCCTGGCCGTCGTCGCGGTCACCGACATCGTCTCGGGGCCGCGCCACCGGCTCCTCTCGCCGGCCGGATATCTCGTCGGCGCCGTCGCGTCGGCCTGCCTGCTCATCGCCGGGGCGGCGGCCTTGGCCGGGCGTACATTCACGATCGACCTGGACGGGGCGCTGGGCTTCGGCTCGAGCTCCCTGACCGCCGACCGTCTTTCCGGGCTGTTCCTGGTGATCGCCTTCGGCGCGGCCACGCCCGTGTCCCTGGCCCTGGCGAGCTGGTCGGCGCGGCCCGGCCGGGTGCGTCGGCGCGGGCTCGGCGCCGCGTACGCGCTCACCCTCGGCTCCGTCGCCGTGGTCATGACCGCGCACAACGCGTTCGTGCTGCTGTTCGCCTGGGAGACGCTCACGGTCGCGTTCTCCCTGCTCGCCGGCTTCGAACGGGACAAGCCCGGACGGCCACGGGCCGGGCTGGTCACCTTGGTGTTCGGCAAGATCAGCGGCGTCCTGCTGCTGTTCGGCCTGCTGCTGCTCGCCGGCAGCGCCGGATCGTTCTCCCTGGACGCCTTCGCGAGGGTGCCGGATGGCGCGTCGCGCTCTGCGGCCTACGCGCTCCTCGTGCTCGGGTTCGCGGCGAAGGCCGGTGTGGTGCCCCTTCAGGTGTGGATGCCACGTGGGTACGCCGCCGCGCCCGGACCACTCCGGGCGATCATGGCCGGGGTGGCCGTCAACGTCGGCTTCTACGGACTGTGGCGCACGCTCGCGTTGCTCGGACGGCCGCCGGCCTGGCTGGCCGGTGCCGTGCTGATCCTGGCCGCGCTGACCGCCGTGCTCGGCATCGCGCACGCGGCCGTGCAGACGAACCTGCAGCGTGTCATCGCCTACTCCAGCATCGAGAACACCGGTCTCATCCTCACCGGGTATGGCATCGCCCTGGTCGGCGCGTCCACCCACCTGCCCGGGCTGGTGGCCGTGGGCCTGCTCGCGGGCACGCTGCAGATCGTCGCGCACACGGCCGCCAAGTCGCTGCTGTTCACCGCCGGCGCCGGAATCGAGGCGGCCACCGGAACCAGCGACCTCGACGAGCTCCGCGGCGCCGGCCGGCGGGTGCCGTGGAGCGGCGCCGGATTCGCCATCGGCGCGTTCACCCTCGCGGGGCTACCGCCGACCGCGGGGTTCGTGTCGGAGTGGTTCCTGCTGGAAGCCCTCATGCAGCAGTTCCGCGTGCACCATCTGCCCTTCCAGCTCGTCCTCGCGGTGAGCGGGGCGGCGGTCGCCCTGACGGTCGGGTTCGCCGCGATCACCTTCGTCCGGCTGGTCGGCCTCGTCGTGCTCGGCGCCGGGCCGGACGGCGACCGGGCCGACGACGGCCTGCCCGGCCGCGCGGGCATCGCCGTCCTTTCGCTGGGATGTCTGGGCGTGGCGGCCGTGACGCCGCTGGAGGTCCGGGCCATCGCGGCGGGACTGGCCAGTCCGGTCGCCGAGGGCGCGCTGAAATCACCGTGGGTGCTGCAACCGGTGTTCGCCGACTTCTCGATCCTGTCGCCCTCGTGGCTGTGGATCGCGATGCCCGCCCTGCTCCTGGCGATCACGCTGTTCGGCCTGCTGGTCTCCGGCTCCCGGCTGCTGCGCGTGCGCCGCGTGCCCGCATGGCGTTCGGCGACCGCCGGTGTCGAGGGCGCCGACCAGTACACCGCCTTCGCCTACGCCAACCCGACGCGCCGGGTGCTGGCCAACGTTCTGCTGACCCGTACGGAGCTGCGGCAGCTGGAGCGGCCGGGAGGGCAGGGCGCCGCTCACCTCGGCTACCGATCCGATGTGGTCGAGCCGGTGGAGGAGTACGTCTACCGGCCGCTGGTCCGGCCCGTCCTCGCCGTCGTCCGGTTCGGCAAGCGACTCCAGTCGGGCCGGCTGGACGCCTATGTCGCCTACATGCTCATCGCGCTCATCGCCGTTCTCGCGGTGGTCGGCGCACTCGCGTGAAGGGAGCCTGTCGTGGAGCACCGGACGTTCCGCCGCATCCTCGTGGGCTGGGACGGATCACCGAGCGCGGAGACCGCGCTGTGCGCCGCCGCGGACCTCGCGGCCGGCCCAGGCGGTCATGTCGTCGCCCTGGCGGTCCTGGCCACGCCTCGGCACACCGAGGCTGACGAGGAGGGCGCCCAGCAGCTCACCACCCATCGACGGCACGTCGAGGAACGCTTCGAGCGGCTGCTGGGGCGGCTCACGGTCTCCGGAGACACACGTCTGACGCTGCAACTGACCGAAGGGCGCCGCATCGCCGACGCGCTCGCGCACTACGCGGCCGACCACGGCTTCGATCTGATCGTCGTGGGCCGGCAAGGGGGCGGAGGCACCCTCCATCCGAGCCAGGTCCCCCGGGAGCTCGCCCAGATCACCCCCGTCTCTCTCCTGATTGTCTGAGGTGGTGTTCGCATGCGTGCGGCAGATCGGCCCGGATCCGGCGTGGCTCCTGCCATGACGACGACCGGTTCCGGCACATGAGGATGTCCAGGGGCACCGCCGCCTCCCGCCCGGCCAGGCCATAGGGTTACGGACCGTGACCATCACCGTCGCCGTGCCGGGCCGGCCGCCGCTGTCGCTCGAACACCTCATCGCCGACGTCAACGGCACGCTCACCGACCGCGGTCGCCTCATCGAGGGTGTCGCCGAGCGGATCGCCCGGCTCCGTGAGCGCGTCCAGGTGCACCTGCTGACCGCCGACACGTACGGGACACTGCCGGACATCGCCGCCGAGCTCGGTGGCGTGACCGCACGGCGGGTCACGACCGGGGCCGAGAAGGCCGCCGTCGCCCGAGAGCTGAACGCCGCCTCGTGCGCGGCGATCGGGAACGGCGCGAACGACGAGCAGGTGCTGCGTGCCGTGCCCCTGGGCATCGTCGTCATCGGCCCGGAAGGGGCGTCACCGCGTGCGATGGCCGCCGCCGACGTGGCCTGTGCCACGGTCATCGACGCCCTCGACCTGCTGTTCGACCCTCGGGCCCTCGCCGCGACGCTCCGTCCGTAGACCGTCGCAGCCGCGGCAGCAGTCTCAGCAGCACATCCTCGGCGACCGCGCGACGCGGAACATCGACCCACAACCGGACGCGATCCTCGTCATGACCCGCCAGGGCTCGGGCCGCCGGGCCGCTCGCCGCGAGGCAGGCGGCGACGCCCGCACCGCGCAACGCCTCCAGCACCGCGTACCCGTGGCACCGATCCAGATCCAGTAGCGGAACCCAGGCCGACGCGGGCAACCCGTTGCTCCACGCACCGAACGGCATGTCGACCGGCTCCCGCCGGGACGCCGACGAGAAAATGCCCACCGACCTCACCTCCGACAGCACCGGATAGAGGCCATCAGCCGGGACGGCGGTTGGCGGCGAGCCTCATCGCCACTTCCACTGTCACGCCGCGAGAGCCCGCGCGCAAGTGCTCGCCGACGCCATGGCGGGTTGCGGGGCTCGAGGGCCATGAGCACCGTAGACTCCCCGCTCGGGGGAATCGTGAACGTACGCAGGCTGGTCATGGACGTGGACAAGGCCGTCCATCGCCCGGACATTCTGGAGATCGCGGCGGCGATCGAGGCCGTGGCCGGGGTGGAGGCGGTGAACATCACCGTCACCGAGATCGACATCGAGACCGTCGGGATGGAGGTCACGGTGGAGGGCGAGGGCATCGACACCGCTCGTGTGGTGACGGCGATCGAGCAGACCGGCGCGGTGATGCACAGCATCGACCAGGTGGTGTCCGGCGCCCGGATCATCGAAGCCGTGCCACGCTCGCGATGAGGCGCCGGCGACCGCGCAGCGGGGTCATGTTGCCGCTCGCCCTCGGGCTGTCGGACGGCCTTCTCAACGCCTTGGTCCTGGCCGGTGGGACATTGCTGCAACGCAAGGGCGGCCTCGACGTCCTGCTCGGCGTTCGGGTCGGTCTGGCCGCGCTGGTCACGGCCGCATTCGCGATCTACGCCGCGACGTACGCCGATCTGCGGGCGCAGCTCGCCCGCGCCTCCCGGCAGCTCAACCTCGCCCGGCGCGGGTATCTGGCGACGACCAGGCTCGGGCGGGCGGTGGCCCGGGAGGCCCTGTGGGCCATGGCGATCGCGAGCCTGGCGAGCTTTCTCGGCGCGTTCGCCCCGCTGGCGGTCGGCGCGTTGCTTCCGGGACCGGCGTGGATGCCGGTCGCGGCGGCGTACGGCGCGGTGGCGCTGCTGGCGACGGTCCTGGGCGCGGTGGTGGGCGGGAACC
>NZ_JBHLZP010000116.1:18680-26577 GCF_042429965.1 Actinoallomurus acaciae | reverse complement strand
CGGGGGCGCGAACCGCGACGCGGCGGCGTACGGGACGCCCAGGAAGGCGGTCACCCGCCCGTCCCGGCGGCCGCGGACCGCCCCGGCCGCGGTGGTCACGATCGGGTCCATCAGGCCTCCCGGAAGACGACGGCGGCGCCGTGGGCGTCGGCGAAGAACCCGTCCGGCGCGGAACGCGTGGCGATCCCGCCGGACTCGACCAGCCTCCGCGCCGCGCCCAGGTCGTCCACCGCGACCGCGTGGGCGGCGAAGAACGGAGGTGCCGTCGCCGTCATCCCCGGGAGCAGGGCTTCCAGGGCCGACGCGGGCGCGATCTCCATCCGGCCGGACCGGAGCGCGAACACCCGGCGCGGCCCGTCCTCGGTCGCGGACCGGGCCAGGATCGCCGCATACCGGTCAACATAGCCATCAAGCTCATCATCGGCGACCACCAGGAGCACGCCATCGAGGCGCCGTGCCCCGTTGGGGTGGTCGAGGTAGCGCGGCTGGTGCACGAGCTCCGGGGTCAGGTGCTCGGCGGCGTGCACGATCCCCTCGGGGGTCTTCGCCCGGTCGAGGTGCACGGCCCGCGCCCGCATGGTCCTGGAGCCGTCGGGGGTGTCGACCGGCCGCTCCAGCCGGGTGATCCCGGCGCCGGACTCCAGGTCCGCCGCTCGCAGCCGCCGCAACGCCGTCTCCGAGTCGCCGAGTCCGAAGGAGACGCCGCGCAGCCCCTCGTACCTCTCGAGCAGCGGCAGCACCCTCCATGGGTCCGGTGCCTGCTCATCGACGATGCCGATCAGTTCGATGAACGACTCGCCGAAGTACGCACACCGGTTCGCGGTGCAACTGGGGACCATCGGCCCGCCGGCCGTGACGGTGACCCGGTGCCGCGACGGCGGGCTGAGCGTGAAGCCGAGCCGGTCGTACAGCTGCCACACCGCCCCGTAGTCGCGCGTGATGGTGACCGAATGGTCCAGGTAGTCGGTGTCCATGGTCATCGATGTCGCCTCTCGTGATCGTGGCCGGTTTCAGTCCGGCGTCCACGGACACGATGTCGCCGCCGGCGACGTCGGTGTGATCCACGGCGGGGTTGCCGCAAGAATCCGACGTTCACTAGCGTTCAGTGATGGAAACAGTGACGATCGACCTGCTGGACAGGAAGATCGCTCATGCCCTCCAGCTGGACGGGCGCGCTCCCTTCAACGTCATCGCCGAGGCCCTCGGCGTCTCCGACCAGACCGTCGCCCGGCGCTACCGCCGGCTGCGTTCGGCGGGCGCACTGCGCGTGGTCGGCCTGCCCGACCCCGCACGCGTGGGCCAGGTCATGTGGGCGCTGCGCCTGCGGTGTGCCCCCGGCGCCGCCACCCCGATCGCGGAGGCCCTGGCCCGCCGGCCGGACACCTCCTGGGTGAGCCTCACGTCCGCCGGCACGGAGATCGTGTGCTTCGCCCGCGCCCACGGCCCCCGCCTGCGCGACGCGCCCCTGCTCGACCGGCTGCCCCGAACCCCGAAGGTCATCGCCGTGACCGCGCACTGCCTGCTGCACATGTACGCCGGCGGCCCGACCGGCTGGCGGCGCCGGACCGAGGCCCTGACCCCCGAGCAGGTACGGCGGCTGCGCCACGACCCGCCGACCGGGACGGGGGCGTTGACGCTCAGCGCCGCCGACGAGGCCCTTCTCGCGGAACTGGCCCTCGACGGCCGCACCGGCTATCCGGAACTGGCCACGGCCACCGGCTGGTCCCCGTCCACGGTCCAGCGCCGCCTGGAGCACCTCCGCATGACCGGGGCGCTGTTCTTCGACGTCGACATCGACCCCGAGCTGCTCGGCTATCCGGCCGAGGCGGTGCTCTGGCTCTCCGTCCCGCCGACCCGGCTGAGCCAGGTCGGCGCCACACTCGCCGCCCATCCTGAGGTCGCCCTCGCCGCCGCGACCACCGGCCCCGCGAACCTCATGGCTCTAGTCGGCTGCCGCGACGTCCACGACCTGTACGACTACATCACCACACGCCTCGGCGACCTGGAGGCCATCGAACGCCTGGAGACGGCACCCGTCATCGAACACCTCAAGCGTTCCGGAGCGCTGCTCATCTAGAGCGTGCCCGAAGTCGCCGGGTCGTGGGCTGTCCACAGCCTGTCACACAGCCTTCCCTTGGCGGGCGCGGTCCCTGGACAATGGAATTGGGGTCGGCGCCCCCTGGGCGGGCGGGGCCTGTCTTCGGGCGGGGCCTGTCTTCGGGGGGCCTGTCTTCGGGCGGGGCCTGTCTTCGGGCGGGGCCTGTCTTCGGGCGGGGCCTGTCTTCGGGCGGGGCCTGGTCAGGGTTCCAGGGAGACGAGGCGTGCCTCCGTCATCTCGCGGATCGCGTACGCCGGGCCCTCGCGGGTGTTGCCGGAGTCGCGTACGCCGCCGTACGGCTGCTGGTCGACGCGGGCCGTCGGCACCTCGTTGATCAGCACGCCGCCGAATCGCAGTGTGCGCGCGGCTTGTAGCGCCTTGCCGAGGTCGGTGGTGAACACGCCCGCCTGCAGGCCGTACCGCGCGTCGTTCGCGAGTGCCAGCGCCTCCTCGAAGGACCGGTAGCGCGTCAGCGTCACGACCGGCCCGAAGACCTCATCGCGCTGAAGGTGCACGGTCGGCGGTGCGTCCTCGACCACCGCCGGGCGCAGCAGGCCGTCCTCGGTGATCTCGCCGCCGCACAGCACCTTCGCGCCCGCGGTCACCGCCTCCTCGATCCATTCGACCACGCGTGCCGTGTCGTCCCTGCTGATCAGCGCGGACACCTCGGTGTGCTCGTCCAGCGGGTCGCCGAGGCGCAGGCTCTCCACGCCGTGGACGAGCGCCGCGGTGAACTCGTCCGCGACGTCCTCGTGCACGTAGATCCGCTGCGTGGAGATGCACGACTGCCCCGCGTGTGCGAACCCGGCCATCCGTGCCTTCTTCGCGGCCCGCGCCCAGTCGCCGTCCGTCTCGACGATCAAGGGGGAGTTCGACCCCAGCTCCAGCCGTACCTTCTTGCGCGGCGCCTTCGCCGCGAGGGCCCAGCCCACCGGGGCCGAACCGGTGAAGGTGACGTACGCGACGTCGTCGTGGGTGGCCAGCGCGTCGCCGACGACGGAGCCGGACCCGGTGACCACGCCGAGCCATCCCGGCGGCACCCCGAGGCCGTCCAGCAGCTCGGCGAGCAGCAGCGCCGACACCGGCGTCTGCGAGGCGGGTTTCAGCACGACCGGGCAGCCCGCCGCGATCGCCGGGGCGACCTTGTGGGCCACGAGGTTCAGCGGGAAGTTGAACGGTGAGATCGCCGCGACCACGCCGATCGGCACCCGCAGCGTGAAGCCGAGCTTGCCGGCTCCCGCCGTCGAGGCGTCCATGGGCACCATCTCGCCGGCGAGCCGCCGCGCCTCGGCGGCCGAGAACGCGAAGGTCTCCACCGCCCGCCGGGCCTCCTCACGCGCGGTCATGATCGGTTTGGCCGCCTCGCGGGCGATGGCGTGGGCGAAGTGCTCCAGCCGGTCGTTCAGCGCGGCGGCGGTCTGCTCCAGCACGCGGATCCGGTCGGTGCGCGGAAAATCGTCGCGGGCCAGGGCCGTACGGGCCGCCGCCACCGCCTGGTCGACGTCGCGGACCCCGGCCGCCGGCACACGAGCCACAACGGACCCGTCGTACGGGGACCTGACCTCCGCCGTACCCCTCTCTCCGGCCGGCCGCCACCCGCCGTCGATCAACATGCCGGGGAGCTCGAAGAAAGTCATGGCGAACCACCTCCCCCCTACCGAATCCCTACCCCCGATGGCGTTGGTGCCACGGCACAACGTTCCGGGTACGTTTCCCGTAGCCGTCGTGGCTTGCGCCCGACTTGGAGGTGTCTGCCACGATGACGGTGATACGGCGCCCGTACTCGCCGAGATCCGCGGGAGGGGCGACGCGTAACCAGGTCGGACGCGGTGATCCCACGGACCGGCCCTGAACGCACGAGGAGTGGCCACGTGACCATCGACGCCGCGCACGGTGCGCCCCCGGGCACCGATGCACAACCCCCACCCGAACTCGTTCAGCTGCTCACCCCCGAGGGAGAGCGCGTCGAACATCCCGAATACGACGTGGAGCTCACCGCCGATGAGATCAAGAGCCTCTACCGCGATCTGGTGATCGTGCGGCGGCTGGACCAGGAGGCGCTCGCGCTGACCCGGCAGGGCGAGCTGGGCGTGTGGGCGTCCCTGCTCGGCCAGGAGGCCGCGCAGATCGGCTCCGGACGGGCGCTGCGGCCGAACGACATGGCGTTCCCGAGCTACCGGGAGCACGGGGTGGCCTGGTGCCGCGACGTCGATCCGGTGAGCGTGCTGGGCCTGTTCCGCGGGGTCAACCACTCGGGCTGGAACCCCAGGGAGCACAACTTCCACCTCTACACGATCGTCATCGGTAGCCAGAGCCTGCACGCCGCCGGGTACGCCATGGGCATCCAGCGGGACGGGGGCGAGGACGCGGCGATCGTCTACTTCGGCGACGGCGCGACGAGCGAGGGCGACGTCAACGAGGCGTTCGTCTGGTCCGCCGCGCAGAACGCCCCGATCGTGTTCTTCTGCCAGAACAACCAGTGGGCGATCTCCGAGCCGCTGGAGCGCCAGTCGCGGATCCCGCTGTACCGGCGCGCGGAGGGTTTCGGCTTCCCCGGCATCCGCGTCGACGGAAACGACGTCTTCGCCGTGCTCGCGGTGACGCGCAAGGCGCTGGACAACGCGCGCAGCGGCCAGGGCCCGACCTTGATCGAGGCGTTCACGTACCGCATGGGCGCGCATACGACGACGGACGACCCGACGCGCTACCGGCTCCAGGCCGAGCTGGAGGCCTGGAAGCTCAAGGACCCGATCGAGCGGGTCAAGGCCTACCTGGTCAAGAACCAGATGGCCGACAAGGAGTTCTTCGAGTCGATCGACGACGAGGCGAAGAAGATCGGCTCCGACGTGCGCAAACGCTGTCTGGAACTGCCCGACCCCGAGGCGACGGCCATCTGGGAGAACGTCTACGCGACGGACCACTCGCTACTGGCCGGCGAGCGCGATCAGTTCACGTCCTATCTTGGTTCCTTCGAGGAGGTGACCAGATGAAGCGCGACGGCGCCCTTCACCGGTCCGGCAAGAGGGGAGCTCGACATTGAGCACCGAGACCCTGTCTCTCTCCCGCGCCATGAACGAAGGCCTGCGCAAGGCCATGGAGAATGACCCCAAGGTCCTGGTCATGGGCGAGGACGTCGGCAAGCTCGGCGGTGTCTTCCGGGTCACCGACGGCCTGCAGAAGGACTTCGGCGAGGCACGGGTCATCGACACGCCCCTCGCGGAGTCGGGCATCGTCGGCACCGCCATCGGCCTCGCGCTGCGCGGCTACCGGCCGGTGTGTGAGATCCAGTTCGACGGCTTCGTGTTCCCCGCCTTCAACCAGATCACCTCTCAGCTCGCCAAGATGCGGCTGCGCTCCCTCGGCACGCTCGAACTGCCGGTCGTGATCCGCATCCCGTTCGGCGGCGGCATCGGCGCGGTCGAGCACCACAGCGAGTCCCCCGAGGCGTACTTCACCCACACGGGTGGCCTGCGCGTCGTGGCCTGCTCCAACCCCTCCGACGCGTACACCATGATCCAGCAGGCCATCGCCTGCCCGGACCCGGTCATCTTCTTCGAGCCGAAGCGGCGTTACTGGGACAAGGCGCCGGTCGAGCTCGACCTGTCGGCCGCGCCGTCGTTCGAGTCGGCGGTCGTCGCCCGCGAGGGCACCGACGTGACGCTGCTCGCGTACGGGCCGATGGTCAAGACCTGCCTCGAGGCGGCGCAGGCCGACGCGGAACGCTCGATCGAGGTCGTCGACATCCGCTCGCTGAACCCGCTCGACGAGTCGATCGTCATGGAGTCGGTGCGCCGTACGGGCCGGTGCGTGGTCGTGCACGAGGCGCCGGTCTTCAGCGGGTACGGCGCGGAGCTGGCCGCCCGGATCACCGAGAAGTGCTTCTACCACCTGGAGTCCCCGGTGCTGCGGGTCGGCGGGTTTTCCACACCGTACCCTCCGTCGCGCCTGGAGGATCACTACCTGCCCGACCTCGACCGCGTCCTCGACGCCGTCGACCGGACCTTCGAATGGTGAGGCATGGGTGAGCTGAAGCAGTTCAAGCTGCCGGACGTCGGTGAGGGGCTCACCGAGGCCGACATCGTCAAGTGGCACGTCCAGCCCGGCGACACGGTCGAGGTCAACCAGACGATCCTGGAGATCGAGACGGCCAAGGCCGTGGTCGAGCTGCCGTGCCCGTACGAGGGAACGGTCACCGAGCTCCTCGTCACCGAGGGCACGACGGTCGACGTCGGCGTACCGATCATCACGGTCGACGTCGGCGGCTCGGCGTCGGCCGAGGCCGCGAACCAGGTGACCGAGCCGGCTCCGGAGAGCGCCCAGGAGCCGGGCACGGTGGGCAGCGTCGCCCCGAAGGTCGACCCGACGGCGCCGCAGCAGCAAAAGCGCGTGCCGGTGCTGGTCGGGTACGGGGTGAAGCAGAGCACGACGACGCGGCGGCCGCGCAAGAAGGCGACTCCTGCGGCTTCTCCGGCTCCTGTGGCTTCTCCGGCTCCTTCCGTACGGCCGGTGGCCGCTTCCTCGCCGAACGGCGGCGGGGCGCGGGTCGCGGTGCTGGCCAAGCCGCCGGTGCGCAAGCTCGCCAAGGACCTCGGCGTCGACCTCGCCACGATCAACGGCACCGGGCCGCAGGGGTCGATCACACGTGACGACATCCAGCAGGCGGCCTCCCCGGCCCCCGCCGTCGCTCCGGCGCGGCCCGCCGGGGAGCGGGAGGAGCGCATCCCGGTCCGCGGCGTGCGCAAGCACACCGCGGCGGCGATGGTGCAGTCGGCGTTCACCGCGCCGCACGTCACCGAGTGGCTCCAGATCGACGTCACCGAGACGATGAACGCCACCCGGCGGCTGCGCGACCTGCCCGACTTCGAGGGCGTCAAGGTCTCGCCGCTGCTGCTGGTCGCCAAGGCGCTCCTGCTGGCGGCCCGCCGGCACCCGATGATCAACTCGATGTGGGACGAGGCCGCCCAGGAGATCGTGGTCAAGCACTACGTGAACCTCGGCATCGCCGCGGCCACCGACCGTGGCCTGGTCGTCCCGAAGATCAAGGACGCTCAGGACCTGTCCCTGCCGGACCTGGCGCGGGCGCTGGGCGACCTCGCCGCGACGGCCCGCGCGGGCAAGTCGACGCCGGCCGACCTGTCGGACGGCACGATGACGATCACCAATGTGGGCGTCTTCGGCGTCGACGCGGGCACCCCGATCCTGACCCCGGGCGAATCGGCCATCCTCGCCTTCGGCCAGGTACGGGACATCCCGTGGGTCCACGAGGGCGAGATCAAGATCCGCAAGGTGACGACGCTGGCGCTGTCGTTCGACCACCGCATCGTGGACGGAGAGCTGGGCTCGGCCGTCCTGCGCGACGTCGGCGCCATGCTGGAGGATCCGATGAGGATGCTCGCCTGGTCGTAGCCGTACGTCGAGGGCCGTCTCCGTTCCGTACGGGGACGGCCCTCAGCGCGTTCGCCTACGGCCGCAGGACGGCCGTCTCCCCGAGGGCGACGCCGCCGCCGGAGAGCGGGCCGTTGTCCAGCGTCAGCCCGCCCTCCACCGGGAAGCCGTCACCATCGGGTCTGATGCCGGTGGCGTGGGGCGAGGCGCCGCTATCCCCACTGGCCGGGCTGGTAGTCGCCGGCGGGCCGCTGGGTGATGACGTTCAGGCGGTTCCAGGCGTTGATGAGGGCGATGAGGGATACCAGGGCGGCGAGTTGGTCTTCGTCGTAGTGCTTGGCGGCGTTGGTCCAGGCTTCGTTGGTGACGCCGCCGGCGGTGTCGGCGAGGCGGGTGCCTTGTTCGGTGAGTTCG
>NZ_JBHLZP010000116.1:0-18641 GCF_042429965.1 Actinoallomurus acaciae | reverse complement strand
GCCGCGATGAGGTTGAGGCGTAGTGAGGTCTCTCCGGCGTGCGCGGCGTCCTTGGTGTGCATGTCGAGACAGACGCTGCAACCGTTGATCTGGCTGGCGCGGATCTCCACCAGGTGCCGCGTCGCGGCCGGCAGCGTCGAGTTCGACACGGCCGCGCTCGCCGAGACGGCGTACTTCACGACCTTGGCCCCGACCGGGTTGTCGGCGAGGTCGACACGGGTGTGCATGCTGATCTCCTTTTCGAATCCGCTCTCACCCCTACCGACGAAACGGCCCGGCGAAGTGTGAGGGCCGCCCCCGGCCTTTCGGGGGACGGCCCTCACGCGGTGTTCTCGCAGCGCGGCAGAGGACACCGGCGGATGTCCGCCGGAGCCGTCATCTGTGGTCGTGAAGGAGCGCGGGGATGTCGGCGCGGGTCGGGTAGTTCGGCAGGGGAGCCGGTTCGCCCTGGAGGAACGCGTCGATGACGGCGGAGGCTCGTTCGTTGTTGTCGTCGAGGCCGTTCCACATGTGATGTCCGACGCCGGGCAGGTACTGGGTGCGCTGGATGGCGGGGTCGTCGGCCAGGACGGAGGTCTCCCACTGGCGGACCTGTGCGGAGCATTCGGCGATCATCAGCATCGCGGGGGTGCGGGAGCGCCTCAGCTGCGGGGCGATGGAGGGTGAGTCCTTGATCGTCTGATCGACGTGGAGGCTCGCGGCGGCGCTGAAGGAGAAGTTCTGCGCCGTGTCCTCGGCGGGGATGCGGTGCGCGTCCCGTGCGCAGTAGCCGGATGCGGTGTCGCTGCCGAGATCGGCGGCCTTGAAGGCGTTGTCGCCCTCGGCCTGCCCGATCAGGCCGGTGCCGGGCGACAGGAGCCCGAGTCGCATGAGCCCGAACGCGACGGCGTACCGGGGGACATGTGTCGACCGCGGACCGGCCATGGCGGGCGCGAGGCCGCGGGCGGACGGCCGTCCCTTCTGCCCGGTGATCCGTGCGGTGGGGCCGTCCATCGGACCCGGCTCGGCGATGATCGCTCGGTGCATGTGGGCGGCGACGCCCGGGTCGGCCAGGGCGCGGGTGAGCACGACCGCGCCTGAGGAGAATCCGAGGACGTCGGCCCGGCCCTTGTCCAGGTGGTCGATGAAGGCATCGAGGTCGCGGACCGACCTGGCGATGGTGTACTGGTCCATGGGAAGCAGGTCGCTTCGCCCGCCGCCGGCCTGCTCGTAGGCGTAGACGTCGTAGCCCTGGCTCGCCAGACGTCGCAGGAATCGGTGGTCGAGCACCGAGATGCTGCGGACGGGTCCGCCGTTGAGGTACACCAAGGGCGTCGCGTGCCGGGTGCCGTCCGGGGCCGCGGGCGGGTAGTGGTAAACGGCGACCCGGCTTCCGGTGGCCAGGCGCCAGTGCTGCGTCGTTGCGAACGGCAGGGCGGGCGGGTACCGCCGCTCCGTGGGCGCGGTCGGGACGCAGACCGACGCCGTCAGCGCCGCGGCGACGATCACCGGCACGAACGGCACGAGTCGTTTCGGCCACGTACGCCGGCGGCCCCGCCACAGTGCGGCGGCGGCCCCGGCTCCGAGGGTGATCAGCCATGCGGCGAGCCCCGAGCCCGCCCCGTCCGTCAAAACGATCAGCACGAGAAACAGGACGGCCAGCCCCACGACGGCGGCGAAGGCCAGGCCCAGGCGGCCGGTGAAGCGGACAAGACGGATGAAGGATTTCGGCATCAAGGCCCCTGCGATAGTTTCCAAACGTTGTTTCAAAACAACGTTAGCAGCTCGGCTAGGCTTGGTCGTCATGGGTAGGCCGAGGACGAACGACGACACCGTGAAAGAGCGCCTGGTCGAGTCCGCGACCGAGATGTTCGCCACACGCCCGCGAGAGTCGATCACCGTCCGCGCTCTGGCCGCTGCCGCCGGGACCTCGACCGCGGCCCTGTACTCGCTGTTCGACGGCAAGGACGCGCTGATCGGCGAGGTGCGTAACAGGGCGGTCGTCGGACTGTTCCGGGATCTGTCGGCCGTGCCGACCTCAGCGGACCCTCTCGCCGACCTCTATGCGCTCGCCGTCGCGTACCGGCGATGGGGGCGCGAGCACAGCCACCTCTACACGGTGTTGTTCGGTGGTGTGCAGACCTTCGACCCGTCGGGTACGGTCGGCGCCGGCGACCCGGTCCGGCCGCTCATCGCCGCGATCGACCGTGGGCTGTCGGCGTCCGTACTCGCCGGCGACACGACGTCCATCGCCCTCTCGATCTGGGTGACCCTGCACGGGCTCGTGACCCTCGAACTGGCCGGGGCACTCGACGCCGCCACGGGCGAGGCCACGTTCCGATCCACGTTCCTCGCCACGCTGCGTGGCTGGACGCCCGGGGTTCCAGTCCTCGACTACGGGTCCAAGAGCTGATCAGAGACGCCGCAGATCCCAGGTGCTTCTCTCGTGGCGGCCGGCCTCGGCGCTCCGGATGTGGCGGGGATACCGCGCGGACCGAGCGGCATACTCTGCCCCATGAGATTCCGCGCGACGGTCCAACTGGACGGCAAGACCGCTACCGGCATCGACGTTCCGGCCGAAGTCATGGAAGCGCTCGGGGGAGGCAGGCGTCCGGCCGTGAAGGTCACCATGAACGGCCACACCTATTCGAGCACCATCGGGACGATGCGGGGAGTGGCCAAGATCCCGCTCAGCGCCGAGAACCGCAAGGCCGCCGAGGTCAAGGCCGGTGACGAGGTCGACGTCGAGGTCGAACTCGACGACTCCCCGCGCGAGGTGGCCGTCCCCGACGACCTCGCGCAGGCCCTGCACGGCGACGAGGAGGCCGAGCGCTTCTTCGAGGGCCTGTCCCCGTCCCGCAAGAAGGCGTACGTGTCCTGGATCGAACAGGCCAAGAAGACGGAGACGCGGGAGCGCCGTGTCACCCAGGCGGTCACAGAACTGAGCGAGGGCAAACCCCGGCGCTGAGCCCCGACGGCGCAGCCGCTTGACGATCAGCCGTCGTCTAGGTTCGCGAGGCGTTCGCGCGCCTCGGCCGCTCGCGGATCGGCGAGGGACTCATAGAGTTCCGCGGCCCGACGCCAGCAGTCACCGGCCGCGCCCGGGTCGCCGGAAGCGCGCAGAACCTCGCCGAGCCGGATGAGCGATTCGGCCTGGCGCCGGCGGTCGCCGAAGTCCTCGAAGATCGCGAGCGCCGTACGTAGCGCGGACTCCGCCTCGCGGCCGTCTCCCACGGCGATGTAGCTCGCCGCCAGGTCGATGCTGCCCCAGGCGACGGTCCAGGTATCACCGAGCTCTTTGAAGATTCCCACTGCGGCGATGCCGCGGGACACAGCGGTGGGCGGGTCGCCGAGTATTCGGGCGCACTTGCCCAGGCTAAGAAGCGCCATGCCCTCACCACGGCGGAACTCACCGGCGCGGAAGACCCGGAGCGCCGATTCGAAGAGTCGGGAGGCGGTGTCGTAGTGTCCGTGCGCCTCATGGACGAGGCCCTGGCCACGCAGGCCGAACCCCTCAAGCCACCCGACGGCGATCTCGTGGGCTATCTCGGCAGTCTGTTCGTACCTTTCGGCCGCATCATCGAGCCGACCGTCACGCCAGGCGGCATCACCCAGTATGGACAGGCTCACAGCTTCGCCAAGACGGTCTCCCAGTGTCCGTGCCGCATCGAGTCCCACGGCGACGGTCTCTTCCCATTCCGTCCAATAGGATCCGAGCTCGAGGTAGCCGCTGACGGCGATGGCCAGCTTCCAGACGATGTCGAGTTGCGCCAGTTCGAACGCCTGCCGCAAGGCTGCGTGCAGGTTCAGACGCTCGGAGTTGAACCAGCGCATCGCCGCTGGACCGGTCTCGAACCTCTCGATCACCGATATGTCGCCCGCCGGGATGAGCGGGAACGACGCGGAGTACGGCAAAATAGCGCGGCGGCCTGCGTCCGCAGTGAGCAGATACCAGGTCAGGAGCCGTCGAGCGGACTTGATCCGGGTTTCCTGGCTCTCTTCCGCGACGGCACGTTCAAGCGAATACACCTGAACCAGATCATGCAGGTGGAACCGGTTCGCTGTTTTCTCTTGGAGTAGATGCGCGTCGGCGAGAGCCCGGAGGTGCCGCTTGGCGGTCGTCGCATCGCTCCCGGTCAGAGCGGCCGCGGCCTCGACACCGATGTCCGGTCCCTCGTGCATGCCGAGCAGGCGGAATGTCCTGCGCAGCTCGGGAGACAACGCGTGGTACGACCACGAGAAGACGGCACGGGTGTCGCTGAGCTCGTCTTCCGCCGAGGCCATCGCGTCGAGACGGTGCTGCTCACCCACCAGTTCGTCGACCAGCTCCGCCAACGACAACCGCGGACGGTTGACGGCACGCTCCGCCACGATCCGAAGGACGAGCGGCAGGTGGCCGCACAACTCGGCAAGCGTGAGCGCGCTCACCGATTCGGCGGCTACTCTCGAACTGCCCATCAACTCGCTGAGCAATTGGACGGACTCTCCAGGTGAGAGGACATCCAGAGTCACGCGTACGGCCCCTTCTCTCGCTACCAGACTGGATAGTGAGCCCCGACTCGTCACAACAGTGCAACACTCCGGTGACGCCGGAAGTAAGTGTCGGACGTGGGTAGAAGAAGAGGCGTTGTCGATGAGTACGAGAACGCGCTTGCCGTTCAGAACGGATCGGTAGAGCGCAGCGCGCTGGTCAAGCGCTTCCGGGATGCTTTCGGCGGGAACGCTCAGTGCCCGCAGGAACAGATCGAGTGCCTGCGCCGGGGCAAGGGCGGATCCAGGGCCGTACCCCTGCATATCGACGTAGAGAGCTCCATCCGGGAACCGGTCGCCGACACGATGTGCCCAGTGCAGTGCCAAGGCGGTCTTACCGACGCCCGGTGCCCCTGCGACCGCGGACACGACAGCGGTCGTGCGGTGCCCGGCCTCCGCGCCGAGATGCGCGTCAAGCAGGTGGTCCAGCCGATCGAGATCATTCTTGCGGTTGACGAACGCGCTGGGTCCCATCGGGAGCTGATGGGGCGGCGGGAACCGGTATCGGACCTTCGGCAGATGGATATCGCCATGAATCGCTCCAGCCTGCATGACGATATCGGCATCGCCGGAAAAGTCGTTGGCGACACCCGGCTCATCATTCATGTCATACCATGCGTCGTGGGCGAACAATTATGGTGCGGGCTGGTAGTCGGCGTGATCGATCGCACGTTCCCATACGGGCTCAAAAGCGTCGACACAAATTTTCACGACCCGTGGGTCCGTAACGATCTCATGCCCTAGGTATGTGCCGTCGCCCGCGAAATAACCAAAGCGTACGAGCTGATCGTCGAACACCCAGAAGTCATTGCCCGGCAGGACGAGATCCGAAGCTTGGCGACGCGGCAGCCACCGGACACGCTCTCCAGCAGGGATGTTCAGCCGAGGAGTCACCTCGTACTCATGTCGGATGAAGTCTGTCAACGGTTCCGAGACGACGCGAGCCCGGCGTATGTTCACGCCGCGACTCACGGTTTTTTCCACGACATCGAACCAGCCTCGAAAGCGTTCGACCGGGTCAATATCCCTACCGGCCTTCCAATCGAGATACACGGGGTCATCAGGGGTATAAGTATCTCGCATCTCCAAATGTATTGCTGATCTCATGCATTTGGAAAAAAGTTCATCGAAGGTCGGCCGCTCCGTCACTACATGCCTCCTGAATTATTTTTCGCATGCGCGTTGGCAGCCTCACGATCCGCTCGTCACCGGCGATCGGGCTCCGGGTCGAGACCTCGGACAGGGTGGCAGCCTCGGCGACCTCCCGCCCCTGGAAGAGGAAGTCACCGGTCTCCTCGTCTACCCAGACGGATGGGCAATTCTCGCCGTTCGTCCCCGGGTCGATCCCAATGAATCTTAGCCTCATGCCTCTGCCTCCCGACCAGAGTCGATCCCTCTTCAGGTAAGAGTCACTCTAAAGAATCAGCAGGTCAAGGGGGGAATCACCTAAGGGATACGCACCTATATGCGCCCCCGCATAATGACTAGCGAGGTGCCGGGGGCAGTGCACATCAGTAATGACGAATTAACGCGCTGTGAGCTAATCAGGATCATTGGTGTTGCTCATGTGATTACTCGTCGGCGGCGTCGTGCGCTACGCGTGGCGGAGTGATTCGACGGCGAGGTGGGCGGCGGTGCCGATGACGGCGTCGGCTTGGGGTAGGACGGCCGTCGGCAGGAGGGAGCGGGTGAAGACGGCCACGGCGTAGCGGCCGCCGTCCGGGTATTCCACCACGCCGATCTCGTTGCGGATCGTCAGCAATGTGCCGGTCTTACCGCTGACCACCACGTCGTCGTACGGGAAGCCGGACGACAGGCGGTGTGGCCAGACCTGGAGGCCGAGGAGGCGGCGCATGGCCGCGCACTCGGCGGGTGGTGCGGCCTCGTCGCGCCAGATCAGGCCGAGGAGCCGGGTCATCTCGCGGGGGGTGCTGTGGCTGGTGCGGAGCGGGTCGAGGGCGCGCAGGCGGTTCATCGTGCCGGGTTCGTCCAGCCGGGCCCAGACCTCGCCGAACGTCGTCGCTCCGGCGTCGATGAAGATGGTGTCGAGCAGGTGGCGGCCGTCGCCGTCCACCACGGTGGTGGGCAGGTCGAGGGCGGCGGCGGTCGTGTTGACCGTGTCCAGGCCGACTCGGTCCAGCACGACGTCGGCAGCCGTGTTGTCGCTCACCGTGATCATGAGGCAGGCGAGGTCGCGCAGCGACATGCGGACCTCGTCCAGCAGGACGGACACGCCGGTCGGTCCGGACGTGCGGTCCTCGGGGCGCAGCGTGATGGGTTCGGTCGGGTCGAGCAGGCCTTCGGCGGTCTGACGGTGGAAGGCGACTAGCAACGGCACCTTGAAGACGGAGGCGAGCACGACGGGCTCGTCGGCGCGGACCGCGACCTGCCGTCCGGTGTCGATGTCGGTCGCGTGCAGGCACCCGGTCACCCCGGCGTCGTGGAACGCCGCCTCGATCCGCGCGTGCGCGTCCGCTCGCAGACCACCAGGCGCGGTCATGCACCCTCCTTCGCCGGAAGGGAGACCGTGCGGGCCGTGTCGTCGCGTTCGCTCATGAGCCCTCCTTCGTCGGAGGGAAAGACCAAGCGGGCTGTGTCGTCGGTTCGGCTCATGCGAGGAATCCCGAGGCCGGGCGCTGGACGACGCGGCGGGCCGGCGCGGTGTCGAGTGGGGTCATGGCCGCTTCGCGGCGCAGTACGGCGGTCGCGACGGCGGTGAAGTCGGCGATGGCGCCGGCCTGGTCGCGGTCGCGGGACTGCCGCCACACGCACGACGTTCGCCAGGTGAGCGGTTCGCCGAGCAGCGGGCGCCAGGTCGCTCCGGCGGCGTCCTCGGTGCGCGGGACCAGCGCCACGGCCGTCCCGGTCTCGCGCAGTTCGAGGCGCAGGTCCGGGCGGTGCTCGCGGAACGCGGCGATCAGCGCGGCGACGATCGGCCCGCCCAGGTCGCTCGGCAGGCCCGCGCGTACGGCGCCGACCTCGCCCAGGCGCGCCCGCTCGGCGACGGAGTAGACGCGGTCCACGCGGACGAGGATCTCACGGGCCTCCTCCAGCAGCAGCCTTCCCGGCGCGGTGAGCTCCACCTTCCGGCTCGACCGGTCGAACAACCGCACCCCGAGTTCCTTTTCCAGCCGCTGGATCCGCTGGCTCAACGGCGGCTGGGCGATGCCGAGACGCTCCGCCGCGCGGCCGAAGTGGAGTTCTTCGGCGACGACGACGAAGCAGTTCAGATGCCCCACCAGGTTCACGACCCAGGATCATATCGATGCCGGTATGGGGGCAGAATCGATAGCCGATTCATTATCTTCCCTGGTCGAGGCGGATGAGAGGCCGGGCACAGGCCATCGCCGACACCGGCCCGAGGATGGTGAGGGCGGCCAGTGCGACCCCTGCGGCCCCGGCGTCGAAGAGCGCGCCGACCACGGGATCGCTCGCGAACACGATCATGCCGGAGAGGAACGAGGACACCCCGAGGTAGGCGCCGATCCGCTCGGGCGGCGCGTACCGGGCGATGGACTGGAAGACCGAGGACTGCATGAGGCCCTGCCCCGCTCCGGCCAGTACGGCGGCCGCCATCAGGCCGGCGACCTGCGGCACGTCGCCGTTCCCGTCCAGTGGAAGGAGCGCCAGGTAGCACGCGCCCATCAGCAGCAGTCCCGCCTGGAGGACCCGTGGCCGGTCGGCACGGCTCCCGGCGGCGCACCACGGCTGCACGACGGCGGTGGCCGCGGCGGCGACGCAGAAGAACACGGTCGTCCAGTTCGACCCGAAGTTCTTGAGGGGCACGACCGTCGTCGTCTCTCCGGCGAGCAGGATGCTGGCGGCGGTCGCCATCGCGAAACGAACGAACGTCCGGTCGCGTACGACGGCCGCCACGCCCGCCGCCATCCCCGTACCGGCTCCGGGGCGAGGGGAGACCCGATCCGCCTCAGGACGGCCGCGCCGGCCCAGGTGCAGGAGGAGGAACAGGCCGCCGGTGATCGCCCAGCACAGTGCGGCGCCGGCCGCGAGAGGCCCGAAGCCGCCGCCTCTCAGGACGGCGAGCCCGGCGAGCGGGGCCACCACGGCGGTGACCTGCCCGCTGACCAGCGACGCGGCGAAGCCGACCGGTCGGTGGGCAGGGGACATCCCGGCGATGATCGCCTGTACGGCCGGCACGTAGAGCGAGCCGCCCGCCCCGAGCAGGCAGGCCGCGCCGAACAGGCCGAGTGGCCCGTCCGCCGTCGCCAGTAGCGCGAAGCTCGCGGTGCGGAGCGCGCAGGCGAGCATCCCGGCGCGGGCCGCCCCGAGCACGTCGATCAGCGCCCCCAGCAGCGGCTGCAGCGCGGACTGAACCAGGAACCGGGTGCCGAGCACCAGGCCGATCGTCCCGGCGAGCAGGTCGGCGTCGTCGCGTAGATGAGCGACGATGTGCCCCATCGCCGCGTAGTAGCCGATCGCCGCGGTGACCTGCATGCCCACGACGGCGGCGATCGCCCGACGGTCGGCGGCGTTCCGCCCGGCCGGACGCGGTGCGCCGGCCGGGCGGGACGTGACGGGGACGGCGGTGCCGCCGATCGGCATCCGGATCAGTTCTGACCGGCCTCGTCGAGCCCGCGGGCGAGGACGGCCGCGGTCTCGGAGACGGCCTTCTCATCGGTGGTGCCGTCGGCGGCCCGGCGGTTGGTGAGGACCACCATGACCACCGGCGCGCCGGACGGCGGCCAGGCGACCGCGATGTCGTTCGTGGCGCCGTACGTCGAGCCGGTGCCGGTCTTGTCGGCGACGGTCCAGCCCTTCGGCAGTCCGGCCCGAATGCGCGCGTCCCCGGTCGTGGTCTTCTTCATCCAGCCGGTCAGGCGGGTCCGGTCGGCGGGCGCGAGCGCGTTGCCCAGGACGAGAGCCCGCAGGTCGCGGGCGTAGACGGAGGGCATGGTGGTGTCGCGCTTCTCGCCGGGCCGCCAGATGTTGAGCTCGGTCTCCCAGCGGTCGAGCCGGCTGACCGGGTCACCGAGCGAACGGTAGAACGTGGTGAGTCCGGTCGGCCCGCCGATCTGCTTGAGCAGCAGGTTGGCCGCCGTGTTGTCGCTCACGGTGATCGCCGCGTCGCACAGGTCGGCCACGGTCATGCCGGTGTCCACGTGCTGCTCGGTGATGGGCGAGTTGTCCACCACCTCGTCGCGCGTGTAGTGGACGACCCGGTCCATCAGCCCGGGGTCGGACCCGCGTGCCTTCCGCAGCACGGCCCCGGCCACCATGGCCTTGTACGTCGAGGCCTCCGGGAACAGCTCGCCGGACCGGTAGCTCAGGACCCGGCCGGTCCCGGTGTCGATCGCGTACGCGCCGATCCGCCCGTGGTGCCGCTGCTCAAGGGCGTGGAGCCGCCGGGCGACCTCCGTCTGGGACGAGGCGGGCGACGCCGCGGGCGCGCGGAGCGATGCCGTGGCGCTCTGCGGCACCGCCTTGCGGATCGTCGTGTCACCGCAGCCGGCAAGGGCGACAAGGGCGGACAGGGCGAGCCCCGCGGCGCCGAGCGCCGTTCGAGATCGTGATGAGCCAGTGCGCATGCGGGAGAGAAGACCAGAGCTCTGCCGATCGTGTCCAATATTGGAATTGATTGATCATTGATATGGATTCACGTATCTTCGCTGTTCAGTACGGCTCGGCGAGGATCGATATCGACTTTTTGATCGATCGCCCCGTGCCATCGATATTGGACACAACGTGATCAACTCTGGTCTGCTCATCGGCCATGTCCGTTGAGCAGACCAGCCCGTCCCGGCGAGCGATGCTGATGGCCGCGGCCCTCCTGCCGCTCACGGGGTGCGAGGCAGATCACCACTCGACCTCCCGGCCGTCGTCCGCGTCGCCGAGCCAGGGCTCCGCCAGGTCGCCGGACCTCTCGCGGTTCGCGGCGCTCGAGCGCAGGTACGACACCCGCCTGGGCGTGTACGCCCTGGCGACCGGTACGGGCGCCGTCGTGGCCTATCGAGCCGACGAGCGTTTCGCGTTCTGCTCCACCTTCAAGACACTCGCCGCGGCGGCGGTCCTGCACCGAAACCCGCTCAGCCACCTGAACCGGCGCGTCACCTACACCAAGGCCGACGTCGACTCCATCTCGCCGATCACTCAGAACCACGTCGCGACCGGAATGACCATCAGGCAACTGTGCGACGCCGCCATCCGCCACAGCGACGGCACGGCCGGCAACCTGCTCATGCGCGACATCGGTGGCCCCGCGCAACTGACCGCCTACCTGCGTGAACTCGGCGACACCGTCAGCCGCATGGACGACTACGAGCCGAAGCTGAACAGGATCCCCCCACACGACCCGCGCGACACGACCACTCCGCGGGCGATCGCCGCCGACTACCGGCGGCTCGTGCTCGGCGACGCGCTGACCCCCGACCGGCGCGCCCTGATCGGCGACTGGCTCGAACGCAACGCCACCGGCGCCGGACGCATCCGCGCCGGGCTTCCCAAGAAGTGGAAGGTGGCCGACAAGACCGGAACCGGCGACTACGGAAGGGCCAACGACGTCGCCATCGTGTGGCCGTCCGACGCCGCGCCGCTCGTCATGGCCGTCATGTCCGACCGATCCGGGTACGACACCCCGTCCAAGGAGGCCCTGATCGCCGAGACCACGAAGCGGATCGTCGCCGACCTCGCCCGCTCGTGACCACGGCGTCTACGTGAAGTCGGAGTACGCGAGGTGCGTACCGCATGAACGGCACTCGAAGAGGTACGCCGTCGGCTGGCCGACGCGGTCGAGGGCCTTCAGATAGCCGTCGATCTGGTCGTCGGTCCAGCGGTGAGTACGGAGCTCGGCCCGCAACGACGACAGCGCCGGCTCGTCCCCGCGCAGTTCGCGCGCGCCCGCCGGGCCAAGGAACGCCGCGCCGTCGCCGCAGTGGAACAGCCAGCGTTCCTGCTGCCACCCGGAGAAGCCCGGGGTGCGCTTAGCGATCGCGTCCACCACCGTGTCATCGGTCCCCGGCGGCGCGAAGACGTCGCAGTAGAGGGCGCCGAATCGCTCGGCCGCGCTGCCGTCGGCGATGCACCAGGGGCAGAGCGCCTCCACGTCCTCCTCGCAGTAGATCGGGCCGGTGTAGATGAAGCCACGCCGCTGTGAACAGGCGGCGCACGTCTGATCCGACGCCCTGATCGAGCCCGTTCCCATCGGGTCCGGGTGGTAGACGAAGACCGGCAACTCCGCATGATCGGTCATCTTGATCACCTTAGGGGCCGCGCCGACGGGCGACCGGTCATGGCCGAATCCCGACGGCCCGTTCCCCGGCCCGCTCCACCGGGACCCGCCGCCGTCGCGGGACCATGGTCGCGGCGGCATCGGCGCCGTGGACGGTGCAGGCGATCACGGCGACGGTGAGGAAGCCGTCGTGGAAGGCCGCGAGCACGGTGGTCAGCAGCTCGACGCGGACCATGGCCGACGGCAGCACCGCGCCGATGACGATCGTGGCGAGCACAGGGCCGCTGGACCAGCCGATGAGCGGCCCCCTCGGACACGCCGTACATCGCGGAGCCCAGACCGAGGCCGGGGAGCACGAAGCCGGGGACGTCGAGGCGGCCGGGGTCGGGCTGTGCGTGACCGGCGAGCAGCACCGCTCCGACGGCGAAGGCGGCCACCCCGATCGGCACGTTCACGAAGAACACGCCCTCGAGGAGCGGGGTCTGGCCGTCCGCGAGTCGCACCCCACCGACCACCGGGTCGAGGTCATCGTCCTCACGGAGGAGGGTCGCCGCCCGGCCGAGCGTGTACACGACCCCGCCGGCCGTCTTCTCCGCCCTGGCCGAGGCCGAGGTCGCCACCCTGTGCGACCTGCTACGCAAGCGGGACACGGCCGGGCCCTGGCGGGCCGGCGACGTCGGCGGTGCGTTCCGGTCACCGATCCGGCGTCGGCGGCACCCCGGCGGCTCGCTTCAACGCCTGGCGGCGAGGGCCTCGACTCCCGCCACGAACAGGTCGATGCCGAAGGCGAACTCCGCCTCCGGGTCGTCGATCTTGGTGAGCGGGCCGGCGGCCGCGATCAGGCAGGGATAGCGCGACCGAGGCAGTGTCTCCATGCTGAGCCGCTTGCGGCGGAGGTGTTCCTCGGCCTCCTCCTCCGTCTGCTGCGGCTTGAGGCCCGGGTCGCCGATCACCAGCGTCGTCACCGTGCGGAGCCCGTGCCGGCACAGCATCGCGCCCTCGGCCGGAGCGAAGCCCGCGTCGGCGAGGATCTTCAGCGCCGCCTCCATGATGTCGAAGCAGTGCTGTGCGGCGTCGGGCTGCGTCGTCACCATGAGCGGCGCCGCGTACGGGTGGGCCCGCAGCACCTCGACCATCGAGTTCATCAGCGTCCGTAGCCGCGACGGCCACGGCGCCGACGGGTCGACCGAGGTGTCGACGAGCGACCACAGCCGGTCGGCGAGGCCGTCCAGCAACTCTTCCTTGTTCTTGAAGTGCCAGTACAGCGCCATCGGCGTGACGCTGAGGTGCTGGGCGAGCCGCCTGATCGTCAGACCGTCCAGGCCCTCCGCGTCCGTCAGTGCCAGCGCCCCGTCGACGACCGTCTCCCGGCTCAGCCGAGCCCGTTCTTCTCCAGTGGCCACTTGACAACTATACGCCGTACAGGGTCTTATACGCAGTACATGTACAACGTATAAGAACAATGTAGAGGAGCGGGGATGACCCCCACGCGACGCTGGTGGACCCTGGTCGGGGTCGCGCTGGCAACGTTCATGACCTTCCTGGACAACAACGTCGTCAACGTCGCGTTGCCGTCGATCCAGCGGGACCTGCACCTGTCCATCTCCGGCCTGGAGTGGATCGTGAGCAGCTACATCCTCGTCTTCTCGGGGCTGATGCTGGTCGGCGGCAGACTGGCCGACGTGTACGGGCGCCGGAGGCTCTTCGTCGGCGGGCTCGTCGTGTTCACCCTCGCCTCACTGGTCGCCGGGCTCGCGACCAGCCAGGAGATGCTCATCGTCGCCCGCGTGCTTCAGGGCTTCGGCGCCGCCGCCAGCATCCCCTCGACCCTTGCGATCATCTCCGCGACCTTCCCGGACCCGAAGGAGCGCAGCCGGGCGGTCGGCGTCTGGAGTGCGGTCAGCGCCCTTGCCCTGGCCCTCGGCCCGTTCACGGGCGGCTTCGTCAGCCAGCGCTGGGACTGGGGCTGGATCTTCCTGATCAACGTGCCGGTCGGCGTCGTCACCGTCGCGATCATGATGGCCTCGATGCGGGAGTCGCGGGACGCCGTACGGCGCCGGCTCGACCTGCCCGGCCTGACCGCCTCGGCGGTCGCGCTGTTCTCCGTCACGTACGCGCTGATCGAGGGGCACAACCAGGGCTGGACCTCGGCGCTGATCCTCGGCGCGTTCGCCGTCGCCGCCGTCGCGGCGGCCACGTTCGTCATCGTCGAGCGGCGCACCGTGGACCCCATGGTCGACATGTCCCTCTTCGGCATCCGCATGTTCAGCGGCGGAACCGGCGCGATGATCCTCTGGGGCTTCGGCGTGATGGGCGTCTACTTCTTCACCGCGATGTACCTGCAGAACGTCCTGGGCTTCTCCCCGACCGAGGCGGGTGCGGCGTTCGTCCCGATGGCACTGATCATGGCCGCGATCGCCCCGGTCGCGGGCGTACTCGCGCGGCGGATCGGCACGCACGTCACGGTGGCGCTCGGGCTGACGCTGAACGCGGCCGGCCTGGTCATGGTCTCGTTCGTCGGCGAGCACGGCCACTTCATGGACCTGATGCCCGCGTTCGTGGCGTTCGGCGTCGGCTCCGGCTTCACGATGATGCCGCTCAACGACGCGATCATCGGTGTGCTGCCGCCCGGCCGCGCGGGCGCCGCGTCCGCCGTCATGAACGCCGCCCGCGAGGTCTCCGGCCTGCTGGGCGTCACGATCGTCGGCGCGATCCTCACCTCACGCCAGGCGGCTCAGCTGCGGGGCGGCGCGACGCCGGTCCACGCGTTCCTGTCCGGTTACCAGCTCGCGCTGCTCATCGCCGCCGCGATCGTCTTCGTCGGCGCCCCGCTCAGCCTCGCCACGCTGCGCGCCCGGCGCCGTACGCCGGTGCCCGTCGAGCCCGAGGCGGTGCCCGTCGCCTGATCCGGCGGCGAGAAAGGGCCGGTCGCGGGGGCGACCGGCCCTTTCTCGCGCTCAGCTCAGAGCGAGCCCTTGTTCAGCAGCCGGTTGTGCGTGCCAGACTTGTTCTTCTTGATCACACCGTTGGCGGCGTGTGCGGTGATCCACTTCTGGATCGTGCCGAACGTCGCCTGCCCGTACGCCGACTTGTACAGCGCCGCGACGCCCGCCACGAAGGGGGACGCCATCGACGTGCCGCTCAGGGACGCGGTGCCGCCCTGATAGGTCGACTTGATGTTCACGCCGGGCGCGTACACGTCCACGCAGGAGCCGTAGTCGCTGAACGACGCGCGGGTGTCGCTGGAGGAGCTGGCCGCCGCGGCCTCGACGCTCCCGGCGCTGGCCGGCGAGCCCTTGCAGGCGTCGGCGCCGTCGTTGCCCGCGGCCACCGCGACGAACACGCCGGACTTGGACAGCGCCGTGACCGCGTCGTTCAGCGCCGTCGACTTCGTGCCGCCCAGCGAGAGGTTGGCGACCGACTTGGCCGCGTGGTTCTTACGGACCCAGTCGACGCCCGCGATGACGTCGGAGGTGCTGCCGGAGCCGTCGCAGTCGAGCACCCGCACCGCGTGCAGCCGTACGTCCTTGGCCACCCCGTACGACGTGGACCCGATGATCCCGGCCACGTGGGTGCCGTGGCCGTTGCAGTCCTCGTCGCCGTACACCGTGTCCGCCCGGCCGCCGAACTGGCCGAGTGTCGTCTCGATACCGGTGTCGATCACGTACGCGTCCACGTCCGAGGCGGTGTGCTTGTACGTGTAGGTGTGCGACAGCGGCGGCTTCGCCTGGTCGATCCGGTCCAGCCCCCACGTCGGGCTCTGCTGCGTCGTGGAGATCTTCATGACCTGGTCCTGCTCGATCGCGGCGACGTCGGGATCGCGCCGGAGCCGGTCGAGCTGGGTCGCCGAGAGCTTCGCGGCGAACCCTCTCGTGAACCGGTGGAGCGTCGGGAAGGCGATCGCGTGCGAGACCTGGTCCGTGTGCTTCATCGTGACGATGTACTGGCCACGAATGCCGTTGTCGGCCGCCATGGCGACCGCGACCTGCGGCGCGATGACCGCGCCGGACAGGGGCATGGCCGCGCACGCGACGGCGGTGAGGCCGAGGAGGAAACGTCGGGGGACCCGCATGGGGGCTCCTTGGATCGGGGGGTTCGTGACCGCGGCCGGTCGGGCTCCCGGGACCGCGGCCGGCCACGGGAATCCCGAAAACCTCCCATAAACACCCTGATCACAGCAACAACATCCGATGACTCATCGTCGAAACCCGCGGACCGGGTACCGTCGGTCCCGCCATGGCCCGACTGAGACCGGAGCGGCTGCGCGCCGCCCTCGACGACCAGCTGATCGCCCTCGGCCGTACCGACGAGGCACCGCCGCCCGACGCTCGCCTGGAGGACGCCGTGGTCGCGGCCGTCCTCGCCGCGTACGACGCCGGCGAGGAGCCCGTACGCAGCGCCCTGCGGGTCACCGTGCGGCTCCTGCTGGAGCGGCTGGCGACGGACTTCCCCGGCCGGTCGGTCGAGGTGCGCGTGCCGCCGTACGCGGCCGTGCAGTGCGTCGAGGGCCCTCGGCACACCCGCGGCACGCCGCCCAACGTCATCGAGACCGACGCCACGACCTGGATCATGCTGGCCACCGGCCGTACGGCCTGGGACGAGGTCCGCGACCGGATCAGCGCGAGCGGCGAACGCGCCGACCTGTCCTCGCGCCTCCCGGTCCGCCCGTACCGGTAGAGAGCCCCGATCAACCGGGCCCGAGGAGTGCGGCGATGCCGTCGAGCATCCTCTGCAGGCCGAACTCGAAGATCCGTTCCGGCTCGGAGGCGTCGTAGGCCTCGGTGCTGAAGCGGGAGACCATCGGCAGCTCGGCGGAGGCCAACGCGTGGCGGATCGTCTCCTGCCGGGCGGCCACCCACTCCTGACGGCTCTGCCGGGTCGCCCTCGCGGCGCGTCGCTCGTACGCCAGTGGCATCGCCGCGCTCTGCAGGTAGGTGCCGATCATGATGGCGACCTGGGTCAGGGTACCGAAGTCCAGCCCGTGCCCGTCGACCGCCCGCATCCGCCAGTCCGTGTACGCCATGAGGTTCGGTGCGAGCGGCGGCCGGGTGGTGGCCGCCACCAGCTGCGGGACCCACGGGTGGGCCTGGTAGATCTCCCATTCCCGGCGGGCGGACAGCTCCAGCTTGGCCCGCCATCCCTCGGGCCCCGGCTCGGGCAGCGGGCGGGCCCCGAACACGGCGTCCACGATGAGCTCGATGAGCTCCTCCCGCCCGGAGACGTAGCGGTAGAGGGACATCACGCCGGCCTGGAGGTGCGTGGCGGTTCGCCGCATCGACACCGCTTCGGCGCCGTGCCGGTCGGCGAGGTCGATCGCGGCCCGCACGATCCGCTCACGGTTCAGGTGCGGGCCCGGTTCGTCCGACGGGGCGGCCTCGTGGGCCGGGGAGACGGACGGCCTGGCGGCCCGCAGCCGGTACGCCCGCGCCCGGCAGGCCCGCGAGCAGTAACGCGGCGGACGCCCGCGCGACGCGGGTCGCAGCGTCCGTCCGCACATCTCACATACCGGCATTTCGCTGCTCTCCTATTTTCGTCACGATTTCGAGCTGTGACGAAAATATAGCCGATGTCGACGGTCTCGCAAGTATCTATGCACATAGACGCAGGTCAGAAATGTGTTTTTGCTTTCGTCAATCCGGCGAGTACGGTGTACTTTATGACTCGTGCAATGTACCCACCGAATGCATCTCCTGTGCTCGCCCTGTACGACGTGACGAAGGTCCACGGCCACGGTGACGCCGCGGTGAGAGCGCTCGACGGAGTGAGCCTCGCCCTGCCCGCGGGCGGGTTCACCGCCGTGATGGGGCCGTCCGGCTCGGGCAAGAGCACCCTGTTGCACTGCGCGGCCGGACTCGACCGGCCGACGTCGGGATCGGTCGTCGTGGACGGCCACGCGCTGGAGAGTCTGGACGAGACCGCTCTCACGCGCCTCAGGCGCGAGCGGATGGGGTTCGTCTTCCAGTCCTTCAACCTCGTCCCGACGCTGACCGTCGCGCAGAACGTGACCCTCCCCCTGGAGTTCGCCGGCCGTCGGAGCAGCCCGGCGGTGGTCCGCACGCTGCTGGAGCGCCTCGGTCTCGCCAACCGGGCGGACCGCATGCCGGCGGAGCTGTCGGGCGGCCAGCAGCAGCGGGTCGCGATCGCCCGTGCGATGCTCGCCCGGCCCGCGGTGCTCTTCGCCGACGAGCCGACCGGCGCGCTGGACACCCAGGCCGCCCGCGAGGTGCTCGACCTGCTGCGAGAGGCGGTACGGGAGTCGGGGCAGACCGTGGTGATGGTGACGCACGACCCGGTGGCCGCCTCCTACGCCGACTCGGTGATCTTCTTCGCCGACGGGCGGATCGACGGTTCGCTCCCGCGGCCCGACGCCGCAACGGTGGCCGCGCGGATGGCGCGGCTCGCGTCGGCGGTCCCCGCGGCGCAGGCGGGAGGCGTTCGATGAAGGCGTTGTCGACGGTGCGGGCGATCCGCGCCCACCGCGGTTCTCACCTCGCCTCGGCGATCGTCGCCCTGACGGGTACGGCCCTGCTCACGGCGTTCGCCTGCCTCCTCCAGACCGGTCTGAGCCGCACCGGGCACGGAGCCACGACGCTGGTGATGCTGCCGGCGATCCTGGGCGGGTGGACCCTGGCGATCGTGACGTTCGGCGTGGTCTCCACGGTCGCGCTGACGATCCAGCACCGTGAACGGGAGATCGCGCTGCTGCGGTCGATCGCCGCCACTCCCGGGCAGATCCGCCGCGGCGTCCTGGCGGAGACGGTCGTCGTCGCCCTTCCCGCGATCGCCGTCGGGCTGCTGCCCGGGGTCGTGCTCGGCCGGTTCGTGCTCGGCCGGCTCGTCGCGACGGGCATGGTCGAGGGCCCGGCGACGCTCGTCGCCGGCGGACCGGCGTTCCTCATCGGCGGCGGCACGTCGCTGGTGGCGGCCGTCGGCGCCGCGCTGACTC
>NZ_JBHLZP010000115.1:0-18663 GCF_042429965.1 Actinoallomurus acaciae | reverse complement strand
GCCGGGGCGCCCGCCCGCGCGGCTGCGTGGGCGTGGGCCGGACCGGCGGCGGCGTCACCGGGCGGCTGACCGATCCGCCGTCCAGCGTCACGCGCTCGCCGTTGTGGGTGATCTCCAGCGGGTCGCCGTCGAGCAGCTCGTACACGGCCTGGTGCGCGGTGACGGTGACCTTCAGCCGGCGTCCGCGGTACCGCACCCGGAAGGCCAGCCGGGTGATGCCGCCGGGCAGCCGCGGGGTGAACTCGAGCGTGTGGTCCTCGACCCGCATCCCGCCCAGGCCGCCGACCAGTGCAGTCCAGGCACCGGCGAGGGAGGCGATGTGCAGCCCGTCACGCGTGTTGTGCTCCAGGTCGTCCAGGTCCATCAGCGCGGCCTCGCCCAGGTAGTCGTGGGCCAGGTCGAGGTGGCCGGTCTCCGCCGCCATCACCGCCTGGGTGCAGGCCGACAGCGACGAGTCGCGGACCGTCAGCGCCTCGTAGTAGGCGAAGTTGCGCGCCTTCTGCTCGGGGGTGAAGGCGTCGCCGCGCAGGTGCATGGCGAGCACGAGATCCGCCTGCTTGACGACCTGCTTGCGGTAGATGTCGAAGTAGGGGAAGTTCAGCATCAGCGGATACTGGTCCGGCTCGGTGGACTCGAAGTCCCACGGCGCGTGCTCGGTGAAGCCCTCGCTCTGCGGGTGCACGTGGAGCCGCTTGTCGTACGGGATGAACATGTCGGTCGCCGCGTCGCGCCACGACGCCGTCTCCTCGTCGGTCACGCCGAGGTGTTCGGCCTGCTCCGGATGGCGTTCGGCCAGGTCGGCGGCGGCCTGGAGGTTCCGCTGGGCCATGAGGTTCGTATAGACGTTGTTGTCGGCGAGCGCGCTGTACTCATCCGGCCCCGTCACGCCGTCGATGCGAAAGCGCCCCTGGGCGTCGTGGTGACCGAGGCTGCGCCACAGCCGTGCGGTCTCCACGAGCAGTTCGAGGCCGTAGTCGCGGGCGAACGTCTCGTCGCCGGTGGCCGACAGGTAGCGCACGACCGCGTAGGCGATGTCGGCGCCGATGTGGAACGCCGCCGTACCCGCCGGCCAGTACCCGGAGCACTCGTCGCCCTGGATCGTGCGCCACGGGAAGGCGGCCCCATCCAGCCCGAGCTGCCGGGCACGCGCCCTGGCGTTGTCGAGCGTCGAGTGCCGCCACCGCAGCGCGTCCGCGACGGCGCGCGGCTGGGTGAAGGTGAGCACGGGCAGCACGAACGACTCGGTGTCCCAGAACGTGTGGCCGTCGTACCCGGGCCCGGTCAGGCCCTTGGCGGAGATGGGCCGGCGCTCGCCCCGCGCACCGGCCTGGAGGACGTGGAACAGCGCGAACCGCACCGCCTGCTGCACCTCGGCGTCGCCGTCGACCTCGACGTCGGCGCCCGCCCAGAAGTCGTCGAGGTACTCCCGCTGCTCGCGCAGCAGCCCCTCCCAGCCGGACAGCTTCGCCGCCGCGAGGGCGGCGATGACCTGGTCGTGCAGGGCGGGCCGCGACCGCTGGCTGGACCAGCCGTAGGCCAGGTACTTGATGATGCGCAGCCGCCGGCCGGGCTTCAGGCGCGTGGCGACGGTGACCCGGCCGACGTCGTCGAGGACCCCCGTCTCGATCGTGCCGTCGGCGCAGTCGATCTGGTGGCCCATCGCGGCGGCGACGCGCAGCCCGCTCTCCCGGGTGCAGTGGACCATGACGACGCTCTGGTCGGTGGCGACGCACTCCTCGGGGACGAGCGGGGACTCCAGAGACGCCGCGGCGCGCGGGTCCTCGCCCGCCGCCGGCAGCGTCTCGTTGGCGACCAGCTCCGACTGCACGACGATGCGCACCGGCTCGTCGACCGCCTCGACCTCGTAGCAGATCGCCGCGACGGCGCGCTGGACGAGGGAGACGAGCCGGACCGAGGAGACGCGCACGGTGTCGCCGGCCGGGGAGGTCCACTCGGTCTTCCGCGTCAGCGTGCCGGCCCGCAGGTCCAGCAGGCGCTCGTGCGAGCGCAGCTCGCCGTACCGGACGTCGAACGGCTCGTCGTTGACCAGCAGCCGGAACAGCTTGCCGTTGGTGACGTTGATGACCGTCTGCCCCGACTCGGGATAGCCGTAGCCGGCCTCGGCGTACGGCAGCGGCCGCAGCTCGTAGACCGAGTTGAGGTAGGTGCCCGGCAGCCCGTGCGGCTCTCCCTCGTCCAGGTTGCCCCGCAGGCCGACATGGCCGTTGGACAGGGCGAACACCGACTCGCTCTGCGCGAGCATGTCGAAGTCCAGCCGCTGCTCGCGGATGCACCACGGCTCGACGGCATACGCGGCCTGCTTGATCAAAGCAGCTCCTCCAGGTCCTTGACGACGACATCCGCCCCGTGACGCCTCAGCGCCTCCGCCTGGCCGACGCGGTCCACGCCGACGACGTGCGCGAAGCCGCCCGCCCGGCCGGCCTGCACGCCCGCCAGGGCGTCCTCGAACACCACGGCCTTCGCGGCGGGCACGCCGAGCGCCTCGGCCCCGGCGAGGAACATGTCCGGCGCGGGCTTCCCGGGCAGGCCGCGTTCCTTGGCGGTGACACCGTCGATGCGGGCGTCGAACAGGCCGGTGATGCCGGCGGCCTCCAGCATGTCGGCGGTGTTGGCGCTGGAGGAGACCACGGCGGTCTTCAGCCCGGCGTCGCGGGCGGCGCGTACGTAGCGGATCGAGCCAGGGTAGACCTCGACCCCGTTCTCGTGGAGCTTCTCCAGCACGAGCTCGTTCTTGCGCGCGCTCAGCCCGGCGATCGTCGGCGCGCCGGACGGGTCGTCCGGCGCGCCCTCGGGCAGTTCGATGCCGCGCGATCTCAGGAAGGACCGGGTGCCGTCCTCGCGCCGCTTGCCGTCCACGTACTCGTCGTAGTCGGCGTCCGCGTCGAAGGGCGTGAACGAGTCGCCCTCACGCTCGCGCAGGAAGTCGTCGAACATCTGCTTCCACGCGGCGGCGTGGACGGTCGCGGTGCGGGTCAGCACCCCGTCCATGTCGAACAGGCATACCGTGACGGCGTCCGGCAGTCCGAGCACGTGGTCCTCCCCGGGATCGATGAACGACACATGCTTACCCGATCGTGTCGGTCCAACGGTACGAGCCCGGGCGGACGCTCAGGTCGGCAGGCCGACCGCCCGCTCTCCGCTGCGGCGCTGCTGGATGATGACCGCGACGACCAGGAGCGCGCCCTGGGCGACGTTCTGCCAGAACGTGTTGACGCCCACGACGTTGAGGCCGTTGTTGAGGGCGCCGAGGAGCAGTACCGCCAGCAGAGTGCCGCCGATGCCGCCCTTGCCGCCCTTCAGCGCGCAGCCGCCGAGGGCCGCGGCGGTGATCGACTGGAGCTCGAGCCCCTCGCTGCCGCTGGTCGGCTGGCCCGATCCGGTGCGCGCGGTCAAGACGATGCCGGCCACCGCCGCGACGATGCCCGCCAGGGCGTACACCGCGATGAGGTACTTGTTGATGTTGATCCCGGCCAGGCGCGCGGCGGTGTCGTTGCCGCCGATGGCGTAGACGTTGCGGCCGATGTCGGTGTACTTCAGCATCACGTGGACGAGGATGGCGACCACGATCAGGATCCAGACCTGCACCGGGATGCCGACGATCCGGCCGCGGGCGATGAAGATGAACAGGTCGTCGCCCAGGACGAAGCCCTGCGCCCGGCCGCCGGAGATGAGCTGGGCGACGCCCTTGTAGGCGGCGAGCCCGGCCAGCGTCGCGATGACCGGGTTGACCCGGCCGTACACGATGATCAGGCCGTTCAGCACGCCGATCACGATGCCCAGGCCGATCGCGGCGACCATGCCGAGGAACGGGTTGTGGCCGGTCGACATGAAGGCCATCGCGGAGATGACCGAGGCGACGCCGGTCTGCGAGCCGACGGAGATGTCCATCGCGCCACAGATGATCACCACCGTCTGGACCACGGCCAGCAGCCCGGCCACGGTCGCGGCCTCGCCGATCACCTGGACGTTGTCCCAGGTGAGGTAGCCGGAGTTCAGCCAGGTGAAGATCGCCACGACGACGATGAGCGCGCCGATGAGGCTGAGGTTCTGCGGCCCGACCGTGGCCAGGACGCGGCGCGACGCCGGGTCCTTCGGCGGCGTGTCCACGGGCTCGCGGGTGGCGGTTGTCATTGCTGCTGTCCCTCCGATAGCGACGTGGTCAGGTCCTCCGCCATCGCGAGGCCGAGGATGGCCTCTTCGGAAGCGTCGGCACGGTCGAGTTCGCCGGTGATGCGGCCGTTCTGCATGACGATCACGCGGTCGGCCAGTCCGAGCACCTCGGGGAGCTCGGACGAGATGACGAGGACGGCCACGCCCGAGCGGGCGAGGTCGTCGATGAGGTGGTAGATCTCGGCCTTGGCGCCGACGTCGATGCCGCGGGTGGGCTCGTCGAGGATGAGCACCTTCGGCTTGCGGGCCAGCCAGCGGGCGAGCACGACCTTCTGCTGGTTGCCGCCGGACAGCTTGCGCACCTCGTGCTCGATGTCCGGCGTGCGCACGTTGAGCCGGTCGACGTACTCCCGGGTCAGCCTGCGCTCTTCGGCGCGTCTGACGAAGCGGAGGCGGCGCAGCCGGTCCAGCACCACGAGGGAGGTGTTGTCGCGCACCGAGCGTTCGAGCAGCAGCGCCTGGGCCTTGCGCTCCTCCGGGGCGTAGCCCATGCCGGCCCGTACGGCGTCGCTCGGCTGCCGCAGCCGTACGCGCCGGCCCTCGACGCGCACCTCACCGGTGCGGATCGGCAGGTCGCCCACCAGCGCCCCGGCCAGTTCGGAGCGGCCCGCGCCGACCAGACCGGCGAGGGCCACCACCTCGCCGGCGTGCACGGTGAGGCTGATGTCCTGCACGTCGTCGCTGGTGACGTGGTCGACCTCCAGCACGACGTCGCCGGTGGCGGAGTGCTCGCGGGAGAACATGGCCGACAGGTCACGGCCGACCATCATCCGCACGATCTCGTTCTCGTCGGTCTCGGCCGCGTCGCGCACGCCCACCAGGCCGCCGTCGCGCAGTACCGCGATGTGGTCGGCGAGCTGGAAGATCTCCTGCATCCGGTGCGAGACGTAGATGACGGCCAGGCCGTCCTCGCGCAGCCGTTGGATCAGCGCGAACAGCGCGTCGACCTCGTGCTCCGACAGCGACGACGTCGGCTCGTCGAACGCGATCACCTTCGCGTCGGTGGTCAGCGCCCGCAGGATCTCCACCAGCTGCCGCTGCGCGGGGGTGAGGTGGGAGCCGAGTGTGTCCGGGTCGATGACGCGCTCGAAGCCCAGGCGTTCGAGGTCGGCGCGCACGCGCCGGTTGAGTGTGGCGCGGTCGAGCGCACGGCCGGCCAGGCGGGGCAGCGCGCCGAGGTAGACGTTCTCGGCCACCGAGACGTGCGGCACGATCTCGGGCTCCTGCGGGATGACGCGGATGCCGGCCTGCCGTGCGTCCGCGGGCGAGTGCAGGTTCAGCGGCCCGCCGTCGAGGACGATCTCCCCATCATCCGGCAGGTAGTCACCGTTGATGATCTTGATGAGGGTGGACTTCCCCGCGCCGTTCTCCCCCATGAGGGCGGTCACCGCCCCGCCGGGGAAGTCCAGCGTGACGTCGTTCAGCGCCCGTACGCCGGCGAACCGCTTGGAGATCCCTGCGACGCGCAACTCTGTCACGAGCCCTCCTTCATCCAGGGGAGTGAGGACTGGGATGTCCCCTCGCTTCTCTTGGTCATGGCAGGCCTTCGGGCCGTGGCGGGGCGGCCGGTGAGCCGCCCCGCCGGGTGGATCAGGTGCAGGTGAGCCGGGCGTCGGCCCAGTCCGCGTGGTCGCTGTCGTTGCCGTTGCCGCCGTCGGTGACGATGAGGCGGACGAATGTCGCCCCGCCGACGTCGGCGGTCAGGTGCTCGGCCGGATCGGCGGTCGTGAGCAGGCCGCTGTCGGCGACCTTCGTGCCGTCCGCCCAGACCTCGAAGGTGACCGAGCCGTTGGCCGTCTTCTCGTCGTCCACGCCGACGTCGGCCGACACGGAGGTGCACTTCTTGGCCGTGTAGTACTCGACGGTGCTCGGAGCGTGCACGCCGAGCCCCTTCTTGTAGACGGTGCCGTTGATGGTGATCGGGTGGCCGTCGCCGGCCGCCGTCTCCCCGTTACTGGTGTCCTTCTCGACCGGACCCCAGCCGTTGTCGCTGCGGAGCCAGGGGATGTCGCTGAGGTAGGACGTGCCGGACGGCGGCGGGGTCGTGGTCAGGACGTCGACCTGGACGATGTTCTCGGCGACCGTGGCGTCCGGCTGGTAGGTCGCGGTGGTGTCCAGGTCGTACGTGCCGGGCTTCGCGCCGGCCGGCACCTGGACGGTCCACGTCGTCGCGAAGCTCTTGCCCGAGCCGACGAGCACGGTGGACTCGCGCGACGTGGCCTGGACGGTCCAGCCGTCGGGGACGGCGAGGTTGTTCCGCAGCAGCAGCGCGGGCAGCCTGCCCGAGTCGGTGGCGGTCGTCGTCACGGTGACGGATTTGCCGGGCTCGACGAACGGCCGCGCGCCCGGGTACGCCACCGGCACCTCGGTGGCGGCGTCCACCGCCGGCGGGTACACGACCCAGCGCGGGTCGCGTGCGACGCGCAGCATCACGGTGCCGTGCGCCGGGACCATGGCGGTGAGGGCGCCGGCGGTCTCGCGGTCGGTGTGCGCCCACAGGTCCCGCACCCGGTACGCGGGCGCGGACGGCATCCCGATCGCCTTGGCCGACGTGGTGATCCGCTGCGGCCCGTCCGACTCGTTGAACAGCACGACGGCCTTGTCGCCGTTCGCGAGCGGCTTGACGAAGACGTCCCGGCCGCCGTCGGTGGAGATCGGTGCGCCCTGGACGCCGAGCTTGTCCTGGTCGACCGCTATGACGTCCTTGTTGGTGAGGATCTTCATCGTCTCGGGCGAGGCCTTGCGCAGGTCCGTGCCGATCAGCAGCGGCGCCGCCATCTCGGCCCAGAGGCTGAAGTGCGACCGGTACTCGGTATCGGTCATGCCGCCGTTGCCGACCTCCAGCATGTCCGGGTCGTTCCAGTGCCCCGGCCCGGCGTACCGGGCCAGGGCCATGTTCTGGTGGACGATGCCGAGCATGCTGGAGTAGCCGTCGCTGATGTCGCCCGTGGTGCGCCAGGAGTTGCCGACGTCCTTGGCCCACAGCCACGGCTTGTTCTCCCCCCACTCGCACATCGAGAACAGGATGGGACGGCCGGTCGCCTTCAGCGCGTCGCGCATCGCGGTGTACCGCTGGACGGCGTCGACGCCCTGGTTGTTGCAGTTGTCGTACTTGAGGTAGTCCACGCCCCAGGACGCGAACAGCCGGGCGTCCTGCTGCTCGTGGCCGAGCGAGCCGGGCATCGTCTGGGCGCAGGTCATGGTGCCGGCGCTGGTGTAGATGCCGAACTTCAGGCCCTTGGAGTGCACGTAGTCGGCGACCGCCTTGATGCCGTTCGGGAACCGCGTCGTGTTCGGGACGTAGTCGCCGTTGGCGTCGCGGTCGTGCTCGGCCCAGCAGTCGTCGAGGTTGACGTACTGGTATCCGGCGTCTTTCAGGCCGGAGGAGACGAACAGGTCGGCGATGCCCTTGACCATGGCCTCGTTGAAGTCCGAGCCACAGTGCGTCGCGTTCCAGTTGTTGAAGCCCATCTGCGGGGTCCGGGCGAGGCCGTTGTCGAGGGCGGCGGCCGGCGGGGCCGAGGCGAGGGAGAGGGTGGCGGCACCGGCGACGCTCGCCGCGGTCGCGACGAGTGCCGATACGAGGACACGGACGGTGCGCATGTGCTGCTCCTGCGTTCGGGGGTTTGCGCACTGCTGGGGCCGGCGCGGTGGATCGGGCACCGCGTCCTGCCCGGGGGTGATGCGGCCGGTGAGCGGCGGAGGAATGCGCACCGGTCGCGATCGTCGGCGAAGGGGCGGGACGCCGGCGCCCGAGGCGGCGGGCACCGGCGTCGACCGGCCGGGGAGAACGCCGCGCTCCCCGGCCGGTTCGCTCACGTCAGGTGCACTTGACGCCTTCCTGCTTCCAGTTGGAGGCGTCGACCATCTTGGTCGGCGCGAACGCCTCCTGCGGCATGGGCTTGCCGTTGCGCAGGTTGTCCACGATCGTCTGGACGGCGAGGCCGCCGACGTCGTAGCCGTTGATGAACAGCGCGGCCTTCATGCCGGTCGCCTTGCCCGAGTTCCAGTCCTTGCAGGCCAGGTAGGCGCCGAGGCCGACACCGTCGATGTCGGCGGCCTTGTAGCCGGCGTTCTGCAGCGCGGTGACCGCGCCGGAGACGTTCTCGTCGTTGCAGCCCCACACGACCCAGTGCTTGACGGAGCGGTGGCCCGAGACGACGGCGCCGGTCTTGGACTGGGCGTCGGTCGGGGTGTTGTCGGTGCCGACCTTGATGACCTGCACCTTGCCGGCGGCCTGCTCGAACGCGGCCTGGGCGGCGACCACACGGTCGGTGCACACGGTCACGTCCTGCTTCCAGGCCGAGATCACCGCGGTGTCGGAGGCCTTCCAGCCCGCCTTCTTGAACTCCTCGGCGGCGCGCTGGCCGACCTGCTGGCCCATCTGGCTGCCGGAGAAGCCGACGCGCTGGACGAGCTGGTCCTTGGCGCACTTGGACGGGTCCGGGCCGTTCTTGCAGACCTGGTCGTCGCTGGTCAGCAGCGTGACCTTCGCGGCGGCGGCGGTCTGCACGATCTGCGGGCCGACGGCCGGGTCCGGCGGCACGATGATGACGCCGTTGACCTTCTGGGCGACGGCCGCCTGCGTCTCCGACACCGCCTTGTTGGTGTCGTTGCCCAGGTTGACGACCTTGATGTCGACATTGCCGAGCTGCTTGGCCTTGTCCTTGGCGCCCTGGGCCTCGTCGATGAAGTACTGCTGGTCGCCCTGCTTCTGCAGGTACGCGAGGGAGATCTTCCCCGACACCTTCTTGCCCGCGCTCGTGTCGGTGCTCTCCTTGCCTGACGAACAGGCGGAGAGGCTGAGGGCGGCCGCGACGCCGAGGGCGACGACCGCGGCCACGGGCCTGCGTATCCGGGCCATGCTCTGCCTTCTTTCTGAGAACTGCCGGCTGGTGATGGTCCTGGTCCCGTTACCCCGATGTTTCCGCCGAGTTACCAGGCGATGTGCGCATTCCTACCATTCCCAACACAAACCAACAAGACCTTCCGCGTCACGATGTGTGGCTGTGTTGACATATGTCGTTTCTCCGGGCACGCTGCACGCGGTGGACGGTCACCGAGAGGAGGTGACGATGCTCGCCCAACAGCGGCAGCAGGCGATCCTGGACCTCGTCCAGCAGCACGGCGGTGTCCGTGTCGCCGACCTGGTACGTGAGTTCGGCGTCTCCGACATGACGATCCGGCGCGACCTGGAGGTGCTGGCCGACCGCGGCCTGATCTCCAAGGTGCACGGCGGCGCGACCACGGTCGGCGCGGGCTCCACCGAAGAGCCCGGCTTCGCCGCCAAGTCGGTTCGCCAGCGCGAGGAGAAGGAGGCCATCGCCCGCCGCGCCGCCCTGCTCGTACGGCCCGGCACCGCGGTCGCCGTCTCGGCCGGCACCACCACGTGGACGCTCGCCCATCACCTGACCGACGTTCCGGAGCTGACCGTTGTCACGAACTCGATCCAGATCGCCGATGTCTTCTACCGGGCGAGCCGCGCGGACCAGACGATCGTGCTCACCGGCGGCATCCGCACCCCCTCCGACGCCCTGGTGGGGCCCGTCGCGGTCAACGCGGTCCGCGCGCTCAACGTCGACCTGCTGCTGCTCGGCGTACACGGCATGAGCACTCGCGCCGGGTTCACCACGCCGAACCTCATGGAGGCCGAGACCGACCGGGCGATGGTCGGCGCGGCCCGCCGCCTCGCCGTCCTGGCCGACCACACCAAGTGGGGCACGGTCGGGCTCAGCACGATCGCGCGGCTGTCCGACGCCGACGTGCTCGTCACCGACTCGGGCCTCGGCGACGAGGCACGCAAGCAACTCGCCGACGAGGTCGGCGAACTGATCACCGTTGACCCGGACGAGGCGAACGCGTGAAGCGCACGGTCACCCATCTCGCCGACGGACGCGAGCTCATCTACTTCGACCGGCACGACGACGCCGACCGGTCCGCGATCGACACCCGTACGCTCCCGCCGCCTCCACGGGCGTCCGAGCTGCGCCGCGACCGGCTGCTCGGCGAGTGGGTGACGATCGCCGGGCACCGCCAGGACCGCACCCACCTGCCGCCGAGCGACCAGTGCCCGCTCTGCCCCTCCACGCCCGGCCGGCCCACCGAGATCCCGGCCGCCGACTACGAGGTGGCCGTCTTCGAGAACCGCTTCCCCTCCTACTCCGGCCGCGTCCCCGAGCACCTGGACGGCGTCGTCCCGGGGCTGGGTCGCTGTGAGGTGGTGTGCTTCTCCCCCGACCACGACGCGTCGTTCGCGACGCTCGACCTGGCCCAGGTCGGCACGGTCATGGAGGCGTGGGCCGACCGTACGGCCGAGCTGTCCACGCTGCCCGGCGTACAGCAGGTGTTCTGCTTCGAGAACCGCGGCGCGGAGATCGGCGTCACGCTCGCCCACCCGCACGGGCAGATCTACGCCTATCCCTTCGTCACGCCGCGGACCGAGCGGATGCTCCAGGTCGCCCGCGCCCACCGAGAGGAGACCGGAGGCGACCTGTTCGCCGACGTGCTCGCGGCCGAGCGCGCCGCCGACGTACGCGTGGTCGCCGCGAACGACCTGTGGACGGCGTTCGTGCCGGAGGCGGCCCGGTGGCCGTTCGAGGTGCAGCTGTTCCCCCACCGGAAGGTGCCGGACCTGAGCGCCCTGTCGGCGGAGGAGCGCACCGCGTTCGCGCCGCTGTACGTGGACGTGCTGCGACGCCTGGACCGCCTGTTCGGCGTGCCGATGCCGTACGTCTCCGCCTGGCACCAGGCACCGGTCACGGCCGACCGGGACCTCGCGTACCTGCACCTCCAGCTGTTCAGCACCCGCCGCGCCGCGACGAAGCTGAAGTATCTCGCCGGCTCGGAGGCCGCCATGGGCGCCTTCGTGAACGACATCCGCCCCGAGGACGCCGCCCGGCGCCTGCGCGAGGCCGGGTAGCCGGTCAGGGCCGCCCGGGCGGGCGGAGAAGGCCGAGCAACGCGTCGTGGAACCGCCCCGTGCTGACCAGGGCGGTGCCCGGCCCGGACGGCAAGGGCCCGCCGGACAGGTCGGTGGCCCGGCCGCCCGCCTCCTCGAGAAGCACCGGCAGCGGCGCGAGGTCCTCGTATCCCATCTCGGACCCGGCCATCACGACGGCGTCGGCGAGCCCGGTGAGGACGCCGACGACACCGCCGGCGAGACCGGTCACGATCACGTTCTGGTGCAGGGCCAGGAGAAGGTCCCCCGGCCACCTGCCGGGGTTGACCATCTCGACCCGGGCCCGGCGCAGCTCGGCCGTCTCCCGCAGCGCCGGCGCGGCCTCCGCGTCACCGGTCCGGACACGGCATCCCAGCCCCCTGCCGGCGTAGACGATCTGCCGCGCGACCGGCTGGTTGATGACGCCGAGGGCCGAGCCGTGCTCGTCCTCGTAGGCGATGCTGACGCCGAACAGGGGAACGCGGTGCACGAAGTGCCGGGTGCCGTTGATCGGGTCGATGATCCATCGCCGGCCGGAGACGCCCGGGGCGGCCCCCGCCTCTTCGCCGTACACCGCGTCATCAGGACAGCGACGGCCCAGCTCGGTCCGGATCAGCTCCTCCACGGCGAGATCGGCGTCGGTGACCTCGGTACCATCGGGTTTGATCCCGACCTCGAAATCGCCGGCGAAGAACCGCTCGGCGGCGAGCCGCCCGGCCCGATCCGCCAGTTCGACGGCGAAGTCGAGCAGACCGCGATCCAGCGGGGCGCCACTCATCCCCGTACGGTATCCATGGGCTCCGGCACTTGCACCTGATTTAACCTTCAACTAAACTTCGGGCCACATTGTTGAAGGTTCAAGCAACGGAGGCTTTCATGTCCACCCTCGCCAGTGAGCTGGGGATCACGCCCGGCACATACAACATCGACCCCGCCCACAGCGAGGTCACGTTCTTGATCCGGCACCTGATGAGCAAGGTCCGCGGGTCCTTCACGGAGTTCTCCGGCTCGCTCGAGATCCCCGAGAACGTGCTCGAGTCCACGACCTCCGTCGAGATCCAGATCAAGTCGATCGACACCCGCAACAACGACCGCGACAACCACATCCGGTCCGCCGAGATCCTCGACCTGGACAAGCACCCGGCCATCCGCTTCGTCAGCACGGGTGTGCGCGAGAACGGCGACAAGTACTTCCTGGACGGCGACCTGACGATCCGCGACGTCACCCGCCCGGTCACCCTCGACCTGGAGTTCAACGGCTCCGGCGAGGACCCCTGGGGCGGCACGCGCGTCGGTTTCAGCGCCTCCACCTCGATCAGCCGCAAGGAGTACGGCATCGAGTTCAACATCCCGCTCGGCGGCGACAAGGCACTCCTGGGTGACAGCGTCGACGTCCAGCTCGAGGTCCAGGCCTCTCGCGCCTGATCGCGTGACGAGCACCGCCCCTGAACGCTCCAGACGGTGCTGAGCGTCCGGGCCCGGCCCGGTCCGGAACGACAGGGGCGGGTTCCCTCGTTCTCCGGGGTGCCCACTTCGGCCTGGACGGTCCGATGCCCCGCGCGATCGCTCTGGTCGCGTCGGGGCGATGCCGTCCGTCACCGGGTCGGGCACCCTGCCTCTCCCCACGCCATCGGTCTCGGATGCGGACTTACGCACGATTTCGGACAACTGCGACCGGTGCTCTTCTCCGTGTTGGCGAAGCTGACATTCGGGGTATCGCGGAACAGCAAAGGGGAGATCGGCGTTGATCCATACGGGATCCGACGTGAGAGCGAGGTGGCCCATGGCGGCGACCACGAACAGCGGTAGGCGTGTCAGGCGGCCCGGACGTGCCGCCGATGGCGACCTGCTGGGCGCCTACCTGGATGAGATCGCCGCGACACCACTGCTCACGGCCGAACAGGAGATCGAGCTGGCGCTGGCCATGGAGGCCGGGCTGCTGGCTCACAACCACCTCGACATCGGCACCCGTCCCGACGGCGCCACGGTCGAGGAGCTGGAGGAGGTCGCCGTACGAGGCGACGCGGCCAAGGACCGGTTCATCCTGGCCAACCTCCGCCTGGTCGTCTCGGTCGCGCGCCGCTACCCCACCGACGGCATGAGCCTGCTGGACCTGATCCAGGAGGGCACGATCGGCCTGATCCGGGCGGTCGAGGGGTTCGACCCGCACCGAGGTTTCAAGTTCTCCACCTACGCCACGTGGTGGATCCGGCAGGCGATCGGCCGCGCCCTGGCCAACTCCTCCCGGTCCGTGCGCCTGCCCGGCGCGGTCCACACCGACGTCAACCGGCTGCGCAAGGCCCGCCGCGAACTCGTCCTGCTCACCGGCTCCGAGCCCACCGACGAGGAGCTGGCCGCCGAGCTGGACCTCCCGGTCGAGCGGATCGGCGAGCTGGACCGCTGGGACCGTACGCCCGCGAGCCTGGACGCCGTGGTCGGCGAGGACGAGGAGACCTCCCTGGGCGACCTGCTGGCCGACGAGGACGCGCCCTCACCCGAGGACGAGGCGATGGCCGGCGCCCAGCTCGAGATCATCGACGGCATGCTCGACCGGCTGGAACCGCGCGAGGCGGTGGTCCTCCGGGCGCGTTACGGCCTGGAGGACGGCACCGAGCACAGCCGCCGCGAGATCGCGATGCGCCTGGGCGTGTCCGCGGAGCGGGTGCGGCAGATGGAGCTGGCCGCGCTGCGGCGGATGCGGGAGATGGCGCAGCGGCTGGACGCGCCGCTCGCCGCCTGAGAGGCGCCCGTACGGCGCATCGGGGGCCTCACGCGCCGAACCACCGCAGGAAGTCCTCATGGCCGAACATCCGGGCCGTGTCGACGGCCGAGGGGGTGCCCGCTCGAGGGTCGGCGCCCGCGTCGAGCAGGGCGCGTACGACCTCGGCCTCCTTCTTGAAGACCGCGCCGGCCAGCGGTGTCTGGCCGCGGTCGTTGGCCCGCCCGGGGTCGGCGCCGCGTTCGAGCAGCGCCCGCACGGTCTCGGCGTGCCCGTGGTAGGCGGCCAGCATCAGCAGGGTGTCTCCCGCGTCGTTGCCGAGATCGGCCGGCACGCCCGCGTCGATGTACGCGGCGAGCGTGTCGGTGCGGCCTTCGCGGGCAAGGCCGAAAAGCCTGGTCGCGAACTCCACCAGCTCTGGATCGTCCATCGGTTCCAGCATGCCACGCAGGAACGCCGAGGAGTGCGGGAGACGAGTACGCACTCCTCGGCGAGGTGCCTCCTGACGGTTCGGTGCTTCCCCTAGGCATTCACCTCCTCAGGCCCCTTCCGGGCGTCTCAGCGCCTTCCGGCGCGGCTTCAGGCGACTCCGACGGTCAGGCCGGCGACCGTCGCGTCGAGGGAACTGGTCGTGATCGGCATGAGCACCGGTTCGGTGACCTGGAACCGCTCCATGCCGCGTTTGGTCAGATGCACTCGCAGGTCGATCCAGCCGTCGTCGGTCCGGCAGCCGCCTTCGTCGGGGAAGTGCAGGTCGCCGACCGAGATGCGGGCTCCCGGGACGTACACCGGCAGCAGGATCTGCGCGCGCGGCGCCAGCGCCCGGCACGAGGGGCGTAGCGGCGAGGCGCTCGCCGCGACCCGCGCGTGGTCGGCGGACGAGGGCGCGATGCGCCCGAGCAGCGCTCCGTCCGGGTCGCCGACCGTGCCGTGGAGCATGGCGTGCGAGGGCGCGCAGCCGAGGATGCCCGGGTGGGCCGCGGGCGAGAAGCACCCGTTCAGGCGGCCGATGCCCAGGATCTCGACCATGACGAGGTCGCCCGGCTCGGCGCCGACGACGCCGACCGGTCCGCACAGGACGTCATCGCCCTGGCAGCTCATCCGGATCGAGCCTCCGGCGATCACTTCGGCGACGGGCGGGATGTCGGGGTGCCAGCGGTTGTGACCGGGGACGTACTGCACCGTCCGGATCGGCGCGGCGGGCGTGAACAGCAAGTGCCGGTCCCTTCTCTCGTCAGCAGATCTTCGGCGGATCTGATGGGTCAATCCTGCACGTCAGGCTGTTTCACCTCGGTTTCGCGGCCTTTAACGCCCCGTCAATTGGAGTTCACCGGAACCGGACGCGCCCGGCGCGCGTCCAAGACCCATGGGCTCCGATTCGAGTTCGGGCGCCCGGCCGGTCCTCGCGGTCGCGGTCGCCGGAGTGATCATCGCTGGATGCGGCGCGAGCGGCGCCGCCCGCCCCGTACGACCGGGCCCGCCCCTGCGCCTGGTCGCCTATGACGACTGCGGGGACCTGCTCAGCGGCCTGCGCAAGGCCACCGCGGCGCGTGTCGGCCCCTACGGCCTGGCGGGTGACCCCGTCATGCGGCCGCTCGCCGGCGGGCGCGTCCCGGGAGACGTGACGGCCCGGGAGCAGGCCGCGCCGCCCCACTCCGACACGAACGTGCAGGAGCCGGGCGTCGACGAACCCGACCTGGTCAAGACCGACGGCCGCCGGATCGTCACGGTGGCGCGTGGACGGCTGATCGTGGTCGACGCGGCGTCGCGCCGGCAGACCGGCTCGCTCGACCTGCGCGACGGCGGTGCGTGGTCCGCCGGTGAGCTGATGCTGTACGGCGACCGGGCGCTCGTCGTGCTGCGCCCGGCGATCACCTTCGCGCGTGGCGGCATCGTCGACGGACCGGTCGGCGCCCCCGGCACGACGGGTCCCCGCCTGGCGCTCGTCGATCTGCGCGGCGCGCCACGAGTGGTGAGCTCGATGCGGATCGACGGCTCGTACGTGGACGCCCGCCGTACCGGCCCGACCGCGCGGATCATCGTACGGTCGGCGCCCGAGATCACCTTTCCGCAACGGCACGGCGGCGGCGACGCCGACGCCACCGCCGCGAACCGCAAGGCGGTCCAGAGCGCGCCCCTGGACGCGTGGCTGCCGCGCTACAGCGTCACGCGCGGCGGCCGCACCACGGCCGAGAAGGTGCCGTGCGACCGGGTCAGCCACCCGGCGTCCTACACCGGGCTGTCGCTGGTCTCGGTGCTGTCGGTGGACCTGTCCGGCGACATGGCCGACGCCTCCCCGGTCAGTGTGGTGGCCGGCGGTGAGACGGTGTACGGGTCGAGCACCGGCCTGTACGTCACCGACCACCGGTCCGGCTCGGCGGACCGGACCGACATCTACCGCTTCGACGCGGGGAGTTCGGGCCCGCCCCGGTTCGCGGCCTCCGGCTCGGTGCCCGGCACCCCGGTGAACCAGTACTCCCTGTCCGAGTACGCCGGGAACCTGCGGGTCGCCACCACCTCCGGGGGCACGGCGACGTCCCCGGGCGCGTCCCAGAGCGCCGTGTACGTCCTGGCGCGGCACGGGACACGCCTGGAGCAGGTGGGCGAGGCCGGCGGCCTCGGCCGGGGCGAGCGGCTCTACGCCGTGCGCTTCGCCGGCCCCGTCGGCTACGTCGCGACGTTCCGGCAGACCGACCCGCTGTACGCCCTGGACCTGCGCGATCCCGCCCGGCCGCGGGTCACCGGCGAGCTGAAGGTCAGCGGCTACTCGGCCTACCTGCACCCGGCCGGCGACGGGCGGCTCATCGGGGTCGGTCAGCAGGCCGACGCGAACGGCCGTGCGAAGGGCGCACAGGTGTCGCTGTTCGACGTGAGCGACCCGGCCGCGCCGCGGAGACTGAGCGGGTACACACTGCCGTCCTCCTGGTCGGCGGCCGAGGGCGACCCGCGCGCGTTCCTCTACTGGCCGGCCACCGGCCTGACGGTCGTTCCGATGGGCGGCCCGGACGGTGCCCTGGTGCTGTCGGCCGGTTCGTCCGGCGTACGGCGTCTGGGGAGCGTACGGCCGCCGGAATCGGCGGGTCCCGTCGAGCGGGCGCTGCTGACCGGTGGCACGCTGTGGACGCTGTCGGCGTCCGGCCTGCAGGCCAACGACGCGACGTCGCTCGCCAAGACGGCCTGGCTGCCGTTCGCCTGAGTCTCCGCGCCCCCGGAGGCTCAGCGCAGGCCGATGGGCCGCCGCATCGCCGTACGGATCCAGCGGTCCACGAGGGCCGGGTAGTCCAGGCCGGTCGCCGCCCACATCTTGGGGAACGCCGACGCCGGCGTGCATCCGGGCATCGTGTTGATCTCATTCACGATGACGCGGCCGTCGGGCGTGTAGAAGAAGTCGACCCGGGCCAGGCCCTCGCAGCCGACCGCCTCGAAGGCCTGCACCGACAGCTTGCGGACCTCCTCGACGACGGCGGGCGGCAGGTCCGGCGGGATGTCGAGCCGCAGCCCCTCGTCGAGGTACTTGGCCTCGAAGTCGTAGTAGTCGTGGCCGCCTCCGACGTGCACCTCGGCGGGCAGGCTGGCCTCGGGCGGGCCGTCGTCCAGGCCCTCGAGGACGCCGCACTCGATCTCGCGGCCCTCGACCGCCGCCTCGACGACCACCTTCGGGTCGTGCTCGCGCGCCGCCTCGACCGCGGCCTCCAGGTCCGGCTCGGCGTCGACGCGGGAGATGCCCATGCTCGACCCGGCGCGCGCGGGCTTGACGAACACCGGCCAGCCGAGCTCCTTGACGTCGTCCACCACGCGCTTGCGCTCGCGCCGCCAGCGGCGGTCGCCGACGACCACGTACGGGCCCACGGGCAGCCCGGCGCCCCGCAGGATGACCTTCATGAAGGCCTTGTCCATGCTGGCGGCGCCGGCGAGCACCCCGGCGCCGACGTAGCGGACGCCGGCGAGTTCGAGCAGGCCCTGGATCGTGCCGTCCTCGCCGTACGGGCCGTGCAGCAGGGGCAGCACCACGTCGACCTCGCCCAGGGCCCGCGGCACCTCGCCGGGCTCCACGACCATCAGGCCGCCGGCGGCCCGGTCGAACGGGAGGGCGAGGGGCGCGCCGTCGGTGTGCACCTCGGGCAGGTGCCCGTCCTCGATCGCGAGCCGTTGCCCGGAGGCGAGCACCCAGCGGCCGTCGCGGGCGATGCCCACCGGGACGACCTCATAGCGGTCCGTGTCGAGCGCCGCGATGATGCTGCCCGCGGTGAGACAGGAGATCGCGTGTTCGGAGCTGCGGCCGCCGAAAACAACGGCGACACGGATCTTGCTCATGCCCCCACCCCTCTTCTCACCTGCGCCAACACCCGCGGAGCCTCGACCATACACGGCGCTGTCTCCCGCCCGGCCGCACGAACCGGCCCGACCGGATCACGCGTTGGATGCCCCCTCGTGCTCCCGGACGCGCCCCAGGGCGGTCAAGGCGTTGTCGACGTCATGGATGAGGTCGTCGGCGTCCTCGAGGCCGACGGAGAAGCGGACGGCCGCCGCGCCGATGCCCGCGGCCGACAGGGCCCGCTCGTCCATCTGCCGGTGCGTCGTGGAGGCGATGTGCCCGGCCAGCGTGTGGGTGCCGCCCAGTGACGTGGCCACCTTCGCCAGGCGGAGGCCGTCCGCGAGGGCCATGCCGGCCGCGGCGCCGCCGTGCGGGGTGATCGTCACGATCGCCCCGAACCGGGTGCCCTCCGGCCCCGAGTCGAACAGGCGGCGGGCCGTCTCGCGGCCGGGGTGGTCCGGCAGCCCCGGGTAGTCGACCCGGGCGACCCCGGGATGCCGG
>NZ_JBHLZP010000114.1:0-18679 GCF_042429965.1 Actinoallomurus acaciae | reverse complement strand
CAGACGTTCTTGGCGGCGCGGGAGGCGATGTCGCTGCTCGTCCCGCCCATGTCGAAGGTGACGAGCCGGTCCAGGCCCGCTCCTCCCGCGCCGGCCAGCCGGGCCGCCGCCATCACGCCGGAGGCGGGCCCGGACAGGACCGTCTCCAGGGGCCTGGCGGCGGCCGCCGCCAGGCCCAGCGACCCGCCGTTGGAGGCGGCGATGTAGATCGGCGCGGTGACGCCGATGCCGGCGAGGCGCTCGGCGAGCCGGTCGAAGTAGTCGCGCATCAGCGGCTGGATGTAGGCGTTCAGGCAGGCCACGAGGGTGCGTTCGTACTCGCGGACCTCGGGCCAGACGCTCGCGGAGGACGCCAGCCGCATGCCGGGCAGCCGTTCCCGCAGCCGCGCGGTCACCTCTTCCTCGAACGCCGGGTCGGTGTAGCTGTGCAGCACCACGACCGCCGCGGCCTCGGCCGAGGCCGTGGTCAGCGCGGCGGCCACCCGGTCCAGTTCGGCGTCGTCCGGCACCGCCACCCGCTCGCCGTCGGGCCCGAGCCGTGCCGCGACCTCCACGATCCGGTCGCGGGGAACGAGGGGCTCCTCCTTGCCGGCGTACAGGTCGAAGGAGGAGGGCATCCGGCTACGTCCGATCTCCAGCACGTCCCGGTATCCCTCGGTGACCACCAGCGCGATCCGGGCCCCGCGCCGCTGGATGACGGCGTTCAGGCCGATCGTCGTGCCGTGCGTGACGCTCGTCAGGTCCCCCGGCGACAGGCCCGCCGCCGCGACGACGGCGGCCAGGCCGTCGGCGACCGCCCGCGACGGGTCGCCCGGCGTGCTCGGCTCCTTGTGGTGCAGCACCCGGCCGGCGCCGGGCACCGCCAGGACCACGTCGGTGAAGGTTCCGCCGACGTCGATTCCCACCCGTACGCCGGTCACAGCACCTCCGAGATCCGGGCGAACCGATCCGCCACGATCATCACGAGCACGCTGGCCGCCATGAGCAGCGTGGACACCGCCGTCACCGACGGGTCGAGTTCGAACTGCACCGCGGAGAAGACGCGCAGCGGCACTGTGGTGGTGTGCGCTCCCGCGACGAGTGCGGTGACGGCCACCTCCCCCAGTGAGGTGACCGCGGCGAGCAGCGCGCCGGCCAGGATGCCGGGGCGCAGCAGCGGCAGCGTCACGGTGCGGAAGACCCGGGGGCCGCTCGCGCCAAGGCTCGCCGCCGCCCGTTCGAGAGTGGGGTCCAGCCCGGCGGCGCTGACCATCACGGAGCGGACCACGAACGGCAGCGCGACCAGCGAGTGGGCCAGCCACAGCCCCGGCACCGTGTCGATCAACCCGAGCCCGTGGAGGTAGTACAGCAGGCCGAGCGCGGTGATGACCTCGGGCACCATCAGCGGCGAGAGCGCCAGCCCGCGCAGCAGGCCACGGCCGGGGAAGTCGCCGCGCACCAGCCCGTACGCGGCGAGCGTGCCGAGCACGACCGTGGTGGGCACCACGAGCAGCACCAGCAACCCGCTGAGCCGGAACGAGACCAGCCAGTCGGGCGAGCGCAGCACGGCCGCGTACCAGCGGGTGGAGAACCCCTGCGGCGGGAACGCCACCGAGGCGCGCGGGTTGAACGAGCTCGCGACCAGCACCACCAGCGGCGCGAGCAGGAACAGGAAGACCAGCGCCGCCAGCAGGCGGCCGGCCATGGGGGCGAGGCGACCGGCGGACACGCGCGCCCGGCCGGTCCGCGGAAGGTCAGCCATGGAGACGGCGCTCCCAGAGTCGGAAGGCGGTGCCCAGCGCCGACGTGGAGACCACGGTGATCGCCAGCAGCGCGAAGCTCAGCGCCGCCGCCACCGGGTAGTCATAGACGGTGGACACCTGGTCATAGACGCGGATTCCGGCCAGCGGCTGGTTCACGCCGCCGACCAGCAGCGGAGTGATGTAGATCCCCATCGCCAGCGCGAAGACGACCAGCGCACCGGTGACGACCCCGGGCAGGCTGAGCGGCACCGTGACGCGGGCGAACGTCCGTACCGGGCCGGCCCCGAGGCTCTGCGAGGCCCGGTGGACGTCGCGGTCCAGCCCGCCGAGCGCGGTGGTCAGCGGAACGATCGCGAAGGGCAGCAGGACGTGGGTCACGGACACCACGACCGCGGTGTAGCTGGTCAGCAGGTGTGCGGGCTGACGCAGCAGGCCCGTCGCGACCAGCGCCCGGTTCACCGGGCCCGCCCCGGACAGCAGCACGACCCAGCCGTAGCTGCGCACCACCACACTCGTCAGCAGCGGCGAGATCACGATGACGAACAGCACCGTCCGCAGCACCCCCGGACGCCGGTGGGCGAGCACGTACGCGGCCGGGTAGGCCAGCACCACGCACAGCACGGTCACCAGCAGCGCGGTGATCACCGTACGGCCGAGGGAGCCGTAGAAGTACGACTCGGTGAACACGCGGCCGTACTGGGCGAACGTGAAGCCCGGCCGCGCCGTGTTGTTCGCGTCCACCGGCCGGAGGCTGAGCCGCAGCAGTTGCACGAGCGGCACGAGGAACAGCGCCGTCAAGAAGACGACGAGCGGCAGCGTGTACGTCACGCCGCGCCACCGTTTCGTACGCCGGACCGTCGCTTCCGGGGCCGCCTCGTCCTCCACCTGGGCCGTCATGACCGGTCGGCCCCGGATTCGAGCACGATCAGGTCGGCCGGATCCCAGCTCAGGGCGACCGTACTGCCGGCACCCGGCGGGTCCACGCTGCCCGCCCCGGTGTCGGCGACCTGGACGGTCAGCGTCGGACCGCCGGTCACGCGCACCTCCACCTGCCAGGCGTCGCCGGTGAACGCGCGGTACGCGACGGTCCCGGTCGCCCCGGCGTCCGCGGTGTCGCCGTGGACGAGCCGGATGCGTTCGGGCCGGATCGCGATGACGGCCTCGCGCCCGGGCACCAGGCCCGGCGCGTCGAACGTGACCCCGCCCGCGTCGAGGACCGCGTCCTCGCGCACCGTGCCCTCCAGCACGTTGGCGGCACCGATGAACTGGGCCACGAACCGGGTCGCGGGCCGCCGGTAGATCTCGTCGGGCGTGCCGAGCTGTTCGAGCCGACCGCCGTTCAGCACCGCGATGCGGTCCGACAGTGACAGCGCCTCTTCCTGGTCATGGGTGACGAACACCATGGTGGTGCCGACGCGGCGCTGGATCGAGCGAAGCTCCACACGCATCTCGCGGCGCAATTTGGCGTCGAGGTTGGACAGCGGCTCGTCCAGCAGCAGCACCGCCGGGCGGGTGGCCAGCGCGCGGGCCATCGCCACCCGCTGCTGCTGCCCGCCGGACAGCTGCCGGGGACGCCGTCCGGCGTACGCCTCCAGCCCGACCAGGCTCAGCGCCTCATCGACCCGTTCCGCCCGCTCGGTCCTGCCGACCCTGCGGACCCGCAGCCCGTAGGCGACGTTGTCGGCGACGGTCAGGTGCGGGAACAGCGCGTAGTTCTGGAACACCATGCCCAGCTCACGCCGGTACGGGGGCAGCCGGGTGATGTCGGTTCCGTCGACCAGGATCCGGCCGCCGCCCGGCGTCACGAACCCGGCGACGCAGTTGAGCAGGGTGGTCTTGCCGCAGCCGCTCGGGCCGAGGATCGACAGGAACTCGCCCCGGCGGATGGACAGTCGTTCCAGGTCGAGCACCCGGGCGCCGTCGTAGCCGGCGGTCAGGTGCTCGATCTCGACGTGGCCGGCGCCGTCCGGTTCGCCGCTCTCACCAGAACCGGACGGCGTACCGGTCAGCTGAAGATCTGGTTCCACCGCTGCTGCCATTCGTTGAGCTTCGGGGTGGCCACGGTGTAGTCGACCCAGTTGAACGACTTGTAGACGTCCGGGCCGTGCTTGATCTTCTCGTCGAACGCCTTGCTGTAGTTGATCTTGTCGTTCGAGCCGGCGTACCAGTTGCCCTCGGCGAACGGCTTCTGGTGCACCGGATCGCTCAGATAGTTCAGGAACTTGTAGGCCAGGTCGCTCTTCTTGGTCCCGGTCGTCAGGAAGTAGCTGCTGAGCGCGCCGACCGCACCGGACCTGGGGTAGGTGAACCCGATCTTGGAACCGGCCTGGGCCATGGCGAAGGCCCGCCCGTCCCAGTACGGCACCACCCACGCGTCGCCGTTCTGGACGGCGGTCTGCACCGCGGTCGCGTTCGCCGGGTAGGAGGACACGCACCCCTTCAACTTCTTCAGCTGCGTGAACGCCCGGTCGACGGCGGCGGGATCGGACAGCTTTCCGCCCTCGCTGCGGACCAGCGCGCTGAAGAACTCCAGGCCGGGGTTGTACGTGAGGGGCGGCAGCGCGACGTGACCGCAGTACTGCTTGTCGAAGATGTCCTGCCAGTCGACCGGCGCCTTCTTGACCTTGTCGGTGCGATACAGCAGCCCGGTCGAGCCGATGGTGAGCGGTACGCCGTACTGCGCGCCGGAGAGGTTGTCCACCTGTGCCTGCACCGGGTCGAGCTCGTTCCAGTGGGGAAGCCTGCCGGTCTGCAGCGGTTGGATGAGCTTGGCGGCGGCGGCCGGCCGGGCCGCGTCGGGGGTGAACACGACGAGGTCGAACGGCGGGTTCTTACCGCCCGAGGCGCGCAGTTTGGTGAGCCATTCGGCGTTGGCGCCCGGAACGAGGTTCACCTTGGCCCCGGTGTCGCGCTCGAACGGCTCGACGAACGACTTCTTGAACAGGTCCTCCCACGGCCCGGCGTACACGGTGACGGTGACCTCATCGCCGTTCTTGGCCGAACCTCCGGTGTTCGCGGTGTCCACCCCGCAGGCCGCGGCCGCCAGCAGCGCCAGCGCGCCGAACGAGGCGGCCAGCGCCGATCGCCTTCTCACGTCTGTTCCTCCTTGCACGACCGGGCCGGCGACCACGCGCGACGTGATCGGTCTCGCCGACCCTGCGGTGGGCTCGGCCGCACAAACCGCGCTTGCCGTCGTATCCGGTTCGACGACCATGTCCTCACCCGGAGCACCCCACCGCGGTCGGAGGGTTGCCGCCCAGCAAGCCGGGGCTTGACGCTGGAGCTCGTGACGGTAAGGACCATACCAGACAAAACAGGCCTTATTACTCGGCAATCACCGCGCGTTCAGCCGCCCTGAGCCGGGCAGATCCTCCAGCGACAGGCTTGTAGGCGGTGGCGTGAGCGGGGCTGGAAGAGCGTGAGGGCGGGACGGGGATCGGGATGGTTGAGCGGGTTCGTGCTGCTTCGAGGACCGCCTGGGCGACCGTGACGGCGTTGACACCGTCGCGGAGAGGGGTGGCGGCGGAAGGTCGGCCGAGGACGGCATCGCGGAAGGCTTCGTGCTCGCCGAGCAGGGGTTCCTTGTTGCGGAGGGCGTAGCGGATCATGTCGCCCTCGGTGACCCCGCGGAAGGCGGTAGGGGCGTCCCACTGGCCGGGGGCGCAGCCGTTGGCGAAGTAGGTGAGATCGCCGGTGAGGGTGTCGGCGACGAGGCAGCCGCGGTCGCCGGTCACCATAGTGGTGCGTTCTTTCAGCGGGGACAGCCGGTTGACCAGGTGGTGGACGATCGTACCGTCGGTGAGCTGCCCGACGGCGGCCAGGAGGTCCTCGTAGGGGCGTCGGCTGCGGTGTGCGGTGTGGGCGGCGACCGAGGCGTAGCGCCGGCCGGTCACCCACGTGGTCAGATCGAGGTCATGGGTCGCCAGGTCCTGGACGACGCCGACGTCGGTGACGCGGACGGGGAAGGGGCCGATGCGGCAGGTGCCGATCTGGAAGACCTCGCCGAGGAATCCGTCCTCGAGCCGGGTACGCAGGGCGATGAGGGCAGGGTTGAAGCGTTCGACGTAGCCGACCGCGCCGGTCAGACCCGCGTGGTCGAATGCCTCGGCGAGGCGGCGTGCGGCATCGGCGTCGGGCGCCAGTGGTTTTTCGATCAGGGTGGGGATCCCGGCCGCGGCGAGCCGGGTCCCGAGCCGCTCGTGCAGGCTGGTGGGGCAGGCGAGGACGGCGTAGTCGACGCCGAGGCCGAGTAGGTCGTCGAGGTCATCCAGCACCGGGATGCCGATGGCTGCGCGGTGCGGGTCACCGGCGGGGTCGACGGCGGCGATGACGTCGACGCCGTCGAGCTGACGAAGGATGCGGGCGTGGTGACGTCCCATGTGCCCCAGGCCGATGAGTCCCGCTCGTAGCCGTCCGCTGGTCATCGCAGATCCCGAGCGAAGACGCCGGTGACCGCGCTGGTGATCCGCGCCAGATCGGTATCGATGAGACCGGGGTGGACGGGCAGTGACAGAACCTGACGTGCCGCGGCGTCGGTACGGGGCAGATCCACCTCGCATCGGAACGCCGGCTGCCGGTGCAGTGGTGTCGGGTAGTACACCTCGGTGGCGATGCCCCGGGCACGGAGCCGGTCGGCCGCCTGGTCGCGGGCGGGCCCATCGTCGGGGACGCGGATCGTGTACTGGTGGTAGACGTGCCGGGCGGCTGCGGCCGCGGCGGGTGTGCCCACCACGTCCTTCAGCGCGGCGTCCAGGTAGGCGGCGTTACGGCGGCGGCTGCGGGTGAAGGCGGGGAGTTTGCGGAGCTGCTCGCGGCCGATCGCGGCGGCGACATCGCTCATCCGGGCGTTGGTGCCGACGATCTCGTGCACGTACCGGGTCTGGCTGCCCTGGTCGCGTAGCAGCCGGAGTTTGCGGGCGAGGCCGGCGTCGCCGGTGGTGACCATGCCGCCTCCGATGGTGAACATGTTCTTGGTCGGGTAGAAGGAGAAGCCCGCAGCGGTGCCGAACGTTCCGACCGGGCGGCCGTCCCAGGCCGCGCCGTGGCCTTGGGCGGCGTCCTCGATCAGGGCGAGTCCGTGGCGCTGGGTGATGGCCACCAAAGCGCCCATGTCCGCCGGCTGCCCGTACAGGTGAACCGGCATCACCGCGGCGGTTCGCCGGCCGATGACGGCGGTGACAGCGTCAGGGTCCAGGCAGAAGGTGGCGGGGTCGATGTCGGCGAAGACGGGGGTGGCGCCGGTGAGACGGATGACCGCGGCGGCCGCGGCGAACGTGAACGCGGGCAGGATCACCTCGTCCCCGGTCGTGATGCCGAGTGCGAGCAGGATCAGCCACAGCGCGGAGGTGCCGGAGTTGAGGGCCACGCAGTGACGGCCGGCGACCAGGGCGGCGAACTCGTCTTCGAATGCGGCGACCTCGGGACCTTGGACGAGGCGGCCGGATCGCATCACCCGTACGGCCGCGGCGATCTCCTCCTCGCCCAGAGCCGGGCGGGCGACCGGGATGAGGTCATGCATCGCCGGCACCTCCCGGGGCGCTGCGATGAACCGGCGGTCCCGTCAGCCGGTGAGAGGCCAGCCGTGCTGAAGGTAGGTGGTCCGGCCGGTGGCCAGTGCCGTGGCGCAGGCGCGGACACGCCGGGTCATGTGCTCGGCCAGCAGTTCGTCCCACTCCGCCCGGCCCGCCAGGCGCCAGGCGGTCAGTTCCTCGGGTTGCAGGTGGAGCGACTGCTCGGCCTGTTCGGTGGTCATCGTGCCGCCGTCGAACAAGTAGTTCGCCAGTGCGGGTCGCCCGTCGGGTTGCGGGGGCACCCAGTCGACCACGAGCAGACCGCCGGGTCGCAACTCGATGCCGAGTTCCTCCTTGACCTCGCGGTGCGCGGTCTCCCACGGGAATTCCCCGTCCTCCATCGCCCCACCGGGGATTTCCCAGGTGTCGCTGCGGTAGGCGGGCTTGACCAGCAAGATCCGCCCATCCGGATCGTGCAGGATCGCTCCCGCTCCCGCGATGTGCCTCGGCAGGCTCGCGTAGTACCGCTCTGGAGGAAGGCGCATGCGCCGTGACGCTAGCGATCCGGTGCCTGCGGTGTGGGGAAGCGGCGAGGATCGGTGTGGCGATCATCTGGTCGGCTCCTGTCCCGACAGCGTTAAGACGGACGCGTTCAGGGCGTAGGCGCGGCCGCAGTCGCCGCAGCAGTGATCGGTGTCCAGAGTGTGCCCGCAGATGCAGACCCATCCGCATTGGCGGGCCGGGTTTCCGGCGACCAGTGCGTGCGCGGGGACGTCACGGACCACCACGGCACCGATGGCCACCAACGCATAGGCGCCGATGGCGACGCCGGGAGCGATCGCCGCAGCGGCGCCGATGGTGGCACCGTGCTCGATGGTGACCGCACGACGGGTGTAGTCGCCGGGGCCTTTACGGCGACCGTCCGGTGTGGTGGCGCGCGGGGCGGCGTCTTCGAGCAGCAGCACGCCGGGGCACAGCATCACCTCATCGGCGACACGGGCGCCGAACACCGACGCGTAGTTCCCGACCTTGACGCGGTCCCCGAGGGTGGAGCCCGTTCCAATGTAGGCGCCCTTGCCCACGGTGCAGTCCGCGCCGACCTGGGCGCCGGCGGCGACCTGGGCCTGGTGCCAAAGCCGGGTCGCCTCGCCGACGATGCCGCCCTCATCGATCCAGCCGTTCACGGGTGTGCTCATGCGGTAGCTCCTTGCAGGTGATGAAGCAGGTCGGCGACCGTGCGCACGCCGGTCAGCACCTGATCGGGGATCGGTATGCCCGTGCGGTTCTCCATCTGGACCGCCAGCGTGATGCGGTCCAGGGAGTCGAATCCCAGGTCGGTGAAGGTGACCAGGTCACTCACCTCGCCGGCGGCGGGGCGGATGGAGGCGATGACCTCGAGCGCCACCCGGCGCAGCGTGTCGACGTCGCGGCAGGTCATCGCAGTGCCTGCGATCGCTGGGCCATGGCCAGCAGCGAAGGGAGGACTTCGGGGACGGGTGCGGCCTGCCACAGCCGCCGCAGCGCCGCGGCGCCGTCGCGCTGGTCGGTGAGCAGGGCGCGAAGGGCCAGCGCGAGGAAGGCGTCGAGCTGCGCCTTTGAGGTCGGTGAAAAGTGCCCACCACCCTGCAGGAGATGCTCGACCAGGCCGTGGGCGGCGCCGTCGGCGATGACGTCCTCCACGTTCGGCACTGCCATCGGCCGCAGCACCCGGTACGGGTGGGCCTCCAGCGCTCCCGGCTCGGTCACCTCATCGGCGACGAGCGCGGCAAGGCGGGGCGCCAGGAGGACCCCGCACCGGTACGTCGCGGTGGCCAGCAGCAGCGACCGTTCGCCGGTACGGCCGATGAGCGGTAGGTGGTCCAGGGTGTAGGGGCGCAGGCCGACGCGCACAGCGAGGAGTTCGGCGCCGCTCAGCCGGTGGTCCAACAGCCCAGTGGCATCCCCGATCAACACGCTGAGCTCGTCCAGGCTCGCGCGCCGATCGGTCTCCGGGCTCATCGTCAACCGGTTCGTGCCGCCCAGATACTGCGTCCCGTCGGCGCGGGGCACCAGGTGGACGCCGCAGGCGAACGCCGCGTTCGGAGTCCGGACCACATGCGGTGGCGCGACGGCCGGTGCCCGCAGCAGCGCGCTGACGCCCCGCCCGGCCAGGATCGGAGGTACCCCGATCGGCCGTCCGGCCTCGGGCAGCAGCGCAGGAATCCCGGCACCGGCCGCCAGAACGACATCGGCCGCACTCACCTGGGTGCCGTCGGTGCACCGGACCCGTCCCGATCCGACCGCGCACGCCTGAGTGTCGCGCCATTCGGCACGAGGGTGGTCGGTAACCGCGTGGGTGAGCGCCTCCACCAGGTCGGAGCTGTCGATGCGGGCCTCGGTGGGCAGCCACAGCGCCGCGGCCGAACTCGGCGGGGCCGCAAGGCCCGGGATGTCGGTGGCGTCGTGTTGTTCGGCCGGATGCCCGGCCGCGTGAGCGGCCCCGGCGATCGGGTTCAGCCAGGCGCGTTTGCCCGCCGGCGCCAGGACCCACGTGCCCAGGGTGGCCGTGAGCCGCCGGCCCGCGTGTCCGCCGACCGTCTCCAGCCAGGCGGGATACATCTCGTGCGCGGTCACCCGTTCAGTGGTCTCCAGGATGACGCGGTGCTCGTCGTGGTGCGGCTCGATCTCCGAAAAGGTCGACAGCATCGCGCCGGCCGCCCGGGTGGCCTGCCCGGCGTGGTCCCCGCCACGCGGGCCGATCAGCGTGACCGTCAGGCCCCGGGTGAGGAGTTCGAACGCGGTGGCCAGGCCGACCACGCCGGCACCGACCACGGCCACATCGCAGTTCTCACGCATGACGGCCACCTACCGGTGAGCTCGCCGGGGCGGGATGCTGGGCGGGGGCGTGCGCGTCGTAGGCGACCTTGGCCTGCACCAGCCACCTTCGGGTACCGTCGGCCAGCCCGGTCTGGTCTCCCAGCGCGGCCCGGCCGTGCGCGATCCGTTGCTGATCGGCGATCAGCAGCCGACCGCGACGCAGCATCACCGACATCGTGTGCCGGGCCAGCGCGGCCGCGAAGTGCTCCAGCGCCGCGGTGTGGCCGGCGTTGCGGGGATCGTCCAGCATCTTGGCCGCCCAGCGGATCCACCGGCGTCCGCCCACCCGCTCCAGCACCGGGAACGGCAGCCGTGGCTCCCCGACCCCGTGCAGGCCCTCGGCGCGGCCCTCGAAGTAGATCGGCCGGGCGAGCGCGGCCTGGTCGCAGTCACTGAGCTCGGCGAATGCGGCCCCCAGGTCACCGACCACGGACGCGCCGCCGCCGGCCGGATCGGCACGCATCACCAGCAGACTGGTGTAGTCGGGGACATACTCAACGTTCGGTGCGTCGATGTGCAGCCGGTTCAGGCCGAATCCGCCGAAGGACGCGGCGTCGCCGTCGGGTGAAGACTCGTTTCCGATCCACAGCCGCCCACCACCGACGTCGATGGAGAAGAACGGCCGGCCCAAAGCGGCCAGCACACCAGCGGCGGCCCGCTGCAGGTCCTCATCGCCGAGACGGTCCGGCAGCTCCAGCACCGCCCAGCCGGGCGCCGAGCCGACGCGCCGGGATACGCGCTCGGTCAGCGCGTCGATCAGCGTGCGACTCTGCTCGTCCGCCAGCACGCGGCGTGCGGCCGCCACGTTCCCGGCGCTCCACCGGTGGCCTTCGGTGGCCAGTGAGCAGACCCCGGCGAGCTGCGCTGAAATCGCGCCCGGCACGGAGATCAGATGATCGGTCATCGTCATGATGCCGCCCCTTTCCATCGAGTCGCCCAGGTCTCCATGAACGCCCGCACACCCGGAAGACCCAAGGGGGCGATGCACAACGCGGCAGCGGTTTGCACGTAATGCAAATGCCCTGGCCCCTCCCGGTGAGGCGCGGTTACGGTAAGGCGGGCATCCTTTGCGCGCGGGAGCAGCCGATGAACCCACCTGGCCGCCGCGACGCCGGCGCGATCGTCCGGGCCGCCCGCCAGGCCAAGAGCCTGACGCTCGCCGACCTCGGCCGACGGACCGGCTATTCGCCGTCCCAGGTCTCCCGGTACGAACGCGGGATCGCGCCCCTGACCGACACCACGGTGCTGCGCCGCTTCGCCGACGCGCTCGCCCTACCCCCGCAGACCTTCGGCCTGCTCCCCACCGAACGCACCGGCTCCGCCGAACCGATCGGCGTTGGCAGCGTGACCGGCGATGCCGGTGCGCCTAGGGTGGGCTGGGAGGCCCAGTGGGAGGACGGTGACGACCCAGTGCGACGTCGCGAGCTGCTTACCGGTGCGGCCGGTCTCGCCGCGGCCGGCGCGCTCGGCCTACCGACCCCAGTCCGAGCGGCCGGCAAAGCCGACCCGACGGCTGACCTGGAAGCCCTGCTGTACCGGCCCGGCTCCGTGGGCACGGCACCGGCCTCACTGACGGCGCTGCACACCGCGACCAGCCGAGCTCGCGGACTGTTCCAGGCCGCGCGCTATGACCAGCTGTCCGCCGAACTCCCGCGCCTGATCGCCGCCGCGACCGCCTCCTGCGATCACGCCGACGGCGACGAACGCCTCACTGCGGAGGCGCTGCTCGCCGACGCCTACATCCTCACGTCCGGCTTCATGGTCAAGCTCAACGACGACCAGCTCGCCTGGGCGACGGCCGACCGCGCGGCCCAAGCCGCCGAGGCCTCAGGCGATCCGCTGATCCTGGCCGACGCCCACCGCAGTATCGCCACGGTGATGCGCCGTACCGGTCGGCCCGACCGGGCCCGCGCCCTGCTCATCGACGCCGCCGACGACATCGCTCCCGGCCACCGCGCCGCCCCCGAACAACTATCGATGTACGGGACGCTTCTGCAGGTCGCCGCCTACACCGCCGCCGTCGACGGCCACCGACCCGAAGCCAGCGAGCTCATCACCGCCGCCCACGCCGCCGCCGCCCGGCTCGGCCGCGACGTCGACCACCGCCACACCGCCTTCGGCCCCACCAACGTCGCCCTGCATCAGATCAGCATCGCCCAGGTCCTCGGCGACAATGGCACCGCCATCGCCCACGCCAAAGCCCTCAACCCCACCACGATCCCCACCGCCGAACGCCGGGGCCGGTACTGGATCGACGTCGCCCGCGCCTGGCACCAATGGGGCAAGCCCCAAGCCTGCTACCGGTCGCTGCTGGCCGCCGAACGCGCCGCCCCCGCCGAAGTCCGCTTCCGGCCCCCGGTCCGGCGCATGACCGCCGATCTACTGCGCGCCGACCGGCGCGGTGCCCTACCCGGGTTGCGCGGGTTCGCGGCCCGGGTCGGAGTCCCGGCCTGACCGGCTTCGGCGAACTTCGGAGAGGCAGCGAGACCGCTGACCGGTGCCAAGCACGGCCATCATCGGGGATCACCCTGTGATCGGCATCGGAGCCTCGGCGGCACGCCACGACCCGTGATGAGGCAGCACGCTACCGGTCCACCGCACGAGTGCCTGGGCGAACGCGCCGCTCCCGTAGAAGGGCGGGCTACGTCCGGCCTGTGAGCCGTGCTCCGGGCGCTCCGTAGGCCTGGTCGGTCAGCAGGTTCGTCATGACGATGCCCTCACCCGCCATCCGATCCTCGATCAGTTCCCGTCCGTAGGCGGCCGCACCGGCGTCGTTGAGGATCGGCATGTCGGTGGGATGCGGGTCCTGCGCGCTCCAGCTCACCTGCTGGACGTCGGCCACGTTGTGACCGCGGAAACCGGCCGGGACCCGGGCGATGTTCTGGCTGCGGTACGCCCACACCAGGAAATGGTGGCCCGGCCCCAGGATCTCGTACGCGCCGGTCAGGACCAGCTCGTCGACGACGCAGCCGGACTCCTCGGCGGCCTCCCGCCTCGCGGCCTCGATGACGGGCTCGCCGAACTCGACCTTTCCCCCGGGGAGCAGCCAGAACCCCGCGTACGGACCGTGTTGCCGGCGCACGAACGTCACGGTCTCCCCCGGGCCCGGCACCACGACCAGCGCCGTCGTCACCACGTGCTCTGTCCTGCCCATCTCGGCCCATCTCGCGTCCGGCTGCCTCGCAGCGCATGAGTCTAGAACCCGGAACAGTCACCGGTCCGCGAACGCGAGTCGCCGGACGTCTCGTACGGCCAAGGGCGCGAGTGCGGCGAGCGCGATGACGGCGGCGCAGGCTCCGATGACGACCTGGGAGCCGAGCCGGTCGGCGGTGACGCCCGCGAGCGCGTAGGCGATCGGGATCGGCACCGAGGTGGCGAGTTCCTGGTGGGCGGTGACGCGGCCGAGTTGGTCGCCGGGGACGTGCTGGTGGACGACGGTCCCCCGCGCGACCGCCGCAGGCCCGAACGCGATCCCCGCGATCAGAGTGCCGGCCAGGATCAGCGGCAACGGCAGGCCGACGGCCATCCCGGCCGGTCCCAGGCACATGGCGGCCGATCCGACGCTGATGATGACGCCGGGTCTTCGCGTGGTCCAGACGGTGGCCACGATGCTGCCGAGCGCGGTACCCGCGGCCGGACCGCCCGAGATCGTGCCCCGGCCGATCGCGCCGTGCAGGTGCCGGCGCGCGTAGAGCGGGCCGATGAGCATCGCCGCGGAGAACGCGCCGCCGGCGAGGCGGTCCGCGAGCGTGGTCGTCCACGACCATGTCCGGCCGGTGAAGGCACGGATGCCGCGGGTCGGCTCACCGGCCCATGTCCGGTTCCACCGCCGCTCGTGGTGTTCCGGCGGGGACGGCGGACGCGGAAGCCGGGAGAACAGCACGCCCGCCACCGCGAACGTGGCCTATTCCCAGGCGGTCCCCCAGCCCGGTCCTGCCGTGGCCACGAGCACTCCCCCGGCGACCGGCCCGATCGTGGCGATGCCGTGCCTGGCCGCCTGGGACAACGCGTTGGCGCGGCTGAGCCGACGGGGCGGCACCAGTCGCGGGAGCATCCGCCGCCCGGCCGGTGTGAACAGGGCCGCGCCCCCGGCTCCGCCGGCCGCGACGACCGCCAGCGACCACACTCTCGCCATACCCGAGGTGATCAATATCGCCCCGGCCATCTGGATGGTCGCGGCGATCGCCTGGGAGGTGACCAGCACACCGGCACCGGCGGCGCGGTCGGCGATCATCCCGGTGACCGGCAGCAGCACCAGGTAGACGACGAACTCACACCCCAGTACGACGGCGATGCCGGACGCGCGACCGCCGAGCTGCAAGATCGCGAAGGCCAGCGCGATCGGAGCGACCGCCCCGCCGGCCGAGGAGATCACCTGGGCTGCGAAGAACACACGGTAGGGGCCGGAGGCGAGCGGGGCCGCCAGGCGTCTCCCGGGGCGGCACACCGGTCACCGCTCCGGCGGTTCGATCGGCCGCCCCGCCGGGCTCCGGCCGCGCCCAGGTCCGATCTTGAAGCGGAGCAAGGTTCTTCCGGAGGTCACGACGTGATCGACGCGGCGTACCCGGCGACGGCCGTGACGAGGCCGGGGAGCTCGGCCGGCACCGGGAGCAACGCGACGTCATCGACCGGCACCCAGCGGTACCGGTGGGCCTCGGCGGTGTCGAGGGCGATGTTCGTGGTCAGCGGACGGGCCGCGTAAACGGCGTCGAGATGCCGGTGCGGGCCGATCTTCCTGTCCCGGACGGGCACGTCCATGATGGTGAACGGCAACAGCACCTCCTCGATCTTCGGGTGGGAGAACCGCCGTTCGGCGATGAGCTCGATCTCCAGTCCGACTTCCTCGCGGACCTCACGAATTGCCGCTTGCGCGATATCCTCGCCCGGCTCGACATGTCCGCCGGGATAGATCCAGCCCATTCCTTTCGCGCTGTCGAGGAGAAGGACGTGGTCGTCGGCGAGAATGAGCGCGGACGCGGTGAAGTGGCGGATCACGACATCTCCTGAACACCGCCGAGTAGAGGCATCTCAAGTCTGCCCGGCGACGAGGCGATCCGCTCGAAGGACAATCCGATATCTGGCCGTTACGGCGGCTCCGGGAAAGGCTTGTATAGGACCCATGGACCTACCTCCGCCCATCGTGGACATGGTGCAGCGGGCCGTCGGAGAGATCGCCTCCGTGACGGACCGTTCCTGGCCACGGGAGAGCTCGGCGGTATGGGAGATCACCACGACCGCGCGCCGCCGGTGCTTCGTCAAGCGGCACCCTTCCCCGCGGTTTCACGAGCGGGAGGTCGCCGCCTATCGGCGGATCGTGCCGTCCCTGGGGTACGGCAGGGCTCCCGAGCTCATCGCCGCCGACCGGGATCTGGCGGTCATCGTGATCACGGCTCTGCCGGGTGAGATCGTGAAGCGCCTCTCGCTCTCGCTCCCGATGGAGCTGGCGGCCCATCGACAGGCCGGGGGGCTGCTGCGCCGAATACACCGGGTGCCGCTCGGCGGGCCGGGGGCCGAGCGTGTCGCGGGGCGGTGCGAGGAAGATCTTCGCCGCGCCGATGGACTGCTTCGCGCCCGGGAGGCCGCGTTCGTCCGGGCGTGCGCGACGGCCTTGTCCGCGATCGGGCCGCGGCTGCCGGTGACGGCGACACACGGCGACCTCATGCCTCGCAACCTCCTGTGGGACGGGCGAACCCGCCGGCTGGCACTGATCGACTTCGAACGGTCCGAGCCTCGTCCCGCGGTGTCGGACCTGATCCGGCTGGAGTACGGAAGCTGGGACACCCGACCGGAGCTTCGTGAGGCGTTCCTCGACGGGTACGGCCGAGACCTCACCGACGACGAACGCCGGGCGCTGCCCTGCCTGGCGGCGCTGGACGCCCTCAGCGGACTGCTGTGGGGCACCGAGCACGGCGACGCCGAGGTCACCGGCCGCGCCCGCGCCACCTTCTCCCGGCTGGTGCGGTGACCGCGCGCCGGGCCGGGACGACCGTCGGCGCCCTCCGCGCACGGAGGAGCAGGGTGCCACACCAGAACGTACGATGTCGCAGTGGTCGCCTATGACGTCTTCCTTGCTGACTGCCCGGCTCGTACCACTCTGGACCTGATCGCCGATACCTGGTCGGTCGTCGTCGTGGTCGCGCTGGGCGAGGGCCCGGCCCGCTACACCGAACTGCGCGAGAAGGTCGGCGGCATCAGCAAGAAGATGCTGACACAGACGCTGCGCCGCCTCGGCGACAACGGTCTCGTCGAGCGGCGCGCACTGCACACGGCCCCGCCCGGCGCCGAATATCGCCTCACCGACCTGGGCCGCAGTCTGCTCGAACCGCTGGCCGCGCTGTCGCGGTGGGCCGAGGAGCACACCGGCGCCCTGCTGGACGCCCGCGCCGCCGCCTCCGCGTAGGGAACCATCGGGTTCCCCACGGCCTCCTACGGTCTTCGGACAGAACCTCGAACTCCACAGGAGGACCGTCATGAAGATCGGTGTGCTCGGGGCCGGGATGATGACCGAAGCGCTCGCGGCCGGCTGGGTGTCGGCCGGGCACGACGTGCTCATCGGCGGCCGCACACCCGGCAGGGCCGCACAGCTCGCCGAGCGGATCGGCGCCCGCGCCGGGACGCTGCGCGAGGCCGCCGAATTCGGCGACGCCGTCCTGATCGCCGTCCGCCTCGCCGGGCTGGAGGAGACACTGCGGGCGGCCGGCGCGCCCGAGGGCACGCTCGCCGGCAGGACGGTGATCGACTGCGGTAACGCGGTCGACGTCTCCGACTTCTCCCAGGTCACCTACGAAGGCGGTTCCTCGATGGCCGAGCAGGTGGCCCGGCTGTCCCCTGGCGCCCACGTCATCAAGGCCTTCAACCAGGCACACGCCGCCGTGTGGCGGATGCGGCCACCGGTCGTCGACGATCGGCCCCTGGCCGTCCCCTTCGCCGGTGACCCGGACGGCAAGGCCACCGCCCGCACCCTGATCACGGACCTCGGCGCGGAGCCGCTGGACGCCGGCGACATCACGCAGGCCCGCCACCTGGAGGCCATGGCGATCATCGTCATCCGCCTGTTGTTCTCCGGCTACGACCCGCTGTCGGTCTTCGCCTTCAGCAGCCCCGGCCGTACCGGTGAGGCGATCACCTCGCGCTGAGGAGGCCGGGACCGGCCGGCCGCGCACGGAACGCAGCCCCGCGGTCACCCGCACCGGCGTGCCGCGGATGATCTTGGTGGCGAAACTGCCGTAGTCTGTTCCCCGCGCGGCCGCTGATCGCCCTCCCCGGCGGATGGCCGCGCGTACGGGGTTGCCCCGTACCTCCGCTCCTTTCAATCCCCCCGAGCGCGTTGCGCTTCGGATCCTCATGGGCTGACCTGTGGAAAGGCCGATAGTTGGCAACCAAGACGATCAAGATCGATGACATCGACGGCCGTGACGGCGACGACGTGGCCAAACGAGACTTCGAGCTCGGCGGCATGATGTTCACGATCGACCTAGGGGATGCGAACTTCGAGAAACTCCAAGGGCTCCTGGACGAGCTCGCCCCCTTCATGCAGCACGCGGTCAAGGTGAAGCAGACCGGACGTACCCGCAAGAACACGCCGGACGGCCAGGCCGGAGCCTGACAGATCAACGATGCCGCCCGGCCGGGCGCGGGGCGGGCTTGATCGGAAAGGGACTGTTGGATTGGGGAAGCAAGACCGTAAGGGCTCTATGGCCGGGTGGGGCGAGGCGTTCAAGGCGGGCTGGTGGTGGCTTGTCGTCGATGGTCCGAGACGATGGCTGATGCGCCGTCGCCGAGGCGGTGGATAAAGCTCCCCAGCGTCGGCGGCGGCGGCTCCGGTCCCCCTGAGGTGGCGGACGAACCGCTGCCGCCGCCCGTCCGCCTCCCCCCGAGGACCCGACGCGCGCCGGTGCGCGTGCGGGCGGTCACCGGCCCCGTTCGCCGGACCACCTCATCTGGCGGGCCGCCCGCGCGCCGCTCGCGCCCAGACGTCCAGCAGCCGAGCCGCGGAACCGCCGATCGGGCCGATGGCGTCGGCCAACGTGTCCGCGTCCGGAAGGCGCGCCGCCTCGATCGCCGGTACCGCGTCCGCGGCGTCGTCGATCGTGGACGAGCACACCGAGAGCAGGTAGCCGGGCACGGTCAGCGCGGGATCGACGCACCCGACCACCGGAGTGCCGACGGCGGCGATCAGCGGGAACACCGTACCGGGGATCCCGACGGCCGCCTCGGCACGCGCCGAGGCCTCCAGCGTCGGCACCGTGCTGATCTCGTACTGCTCCCAGAGGCTGCGGTCCTCCCGGGGGTGGAGGCCGACCAGGATCGACCTCCCCGCCGCCCGCAGTCGTTCCGCGGCCGCCATCAGCAACTCGGTGCCGGGCGCCGCGCCACCGGTCCCATCGGGGTGGGTCACGCTGGTGACGACCAGCACCAGGCCCGGCTCCGGCGCGCGCACCGGCAGCTCGTCGGTCTGCGGCGAGCCGACGACGCGTACGGGACGCCGGGTGCCGAGGTAGCCGGCGAACGCGCGGCCCTCCGCCCGCGACGACGAGGTGATGGCGCGCAACCGCCCCCGGAGCCGCCGGG
>NZ_JBHLZP010000113.1:0-18688 GCF_042429965.1 Actinoallomurus acaciae | reverse complement strand
CCGGAAGGGCCAAAAGACCGACCAGCACCCCCGCGAACGCAGCCGCCCCCAACAGACGCAACAGCTTGACGATCACGCGCTCTTGATCTTCCCTCGCACCCATCACGCAACATAGGTTACGCGGGACGAGACGTACATTTGGCACAGGTCACCGCAGACGGATGACTAGTTCCCTGCCGTCGGATGGCCCGGAGGGGCTATTTCGAGAATGGGCCCATCGGGGACTGTTGAATCCTCCCGTCGTTCCGTAAGTTCTTCCCCACGGCTTTCGTATGGCGGCCTGACGTCCGCGCTCGTCCGGCCTGGGCTCGCAACGACAACCGACCAAGGGGAGTGGGGCCAAGATGTGGATCACTGATTGGACCGCCCGCGCCGCCTGCCGTAACGCGGATCCCGACGCGTTGTTCGTGCAGGGCGCCGCTCAGAACCGGGCGAAGCTGATCTGCCGTGGCTGCCCAGTGCGCACCGAGTGTCTCGCGGACGCCCTCGACAATCGCATCGAGTTCGGTGTGTGGGGCGGCATGACCGAGCGTGAGCGGCGTGCGCTGCTGCGTCGGCGTCCCGACGTTACGTCGTGGCGTGAGCTGCTTGAGACCGCCAAGGAGCAGTACGAGCGGTCTCAGGATCCAGAGGAAGAGCTCGTCGCGAGCTGATGCATCGCCCGGCCTGGCCGCCGACGACGGCGGTCAGGCCATCGTCATGCCACAGACTCGGTGGGCTCACCGGCGAGGTCGCTGCCGATGGCGCGCAGACCCTCCAGGTCGTGCACGTCCTCGGCCATGGCGCCGACGGTCGCGACCGGCACGTTCGGGTGCGATGAGGTGAAGCTCTCCCGCAGCCGCGTCTCTCGCGCGGTGATGTGCATGCGCTCGGCGTGCAGCCGCAGCAGCGACGCGGTCAGCTGGTGACTACCGCGCGCCTCCAGCGTCTCGGCGGCTGCCTGGCTGCGCACCGCCGACAGGTGCGAGGCGTCCGAGCGGTGCACGCGGTTGACCACCAGACCGGCCATCGGCATGTGCTCCTCGGCGAGCCGCTCCACGAAGTACGACGCCTCGCGCAGCGCGTCGGGTTCGGGGGCGGCCACGACGAGAAACGCCGTGCCCGGCGCCTGGAGCAGCTTGTACGTCTGCTCGGCCCGCTCGCGAAAGCCGCCGAACATCGTGTCGAAGGCCAGCACGAACGTCTGCATGTCGCGGATCAGCTGACCGCCGAGCACCTTGGTGATGACGCTGGTGAACATGCCGAACCCGGCGGTCACCACCTTCATCCCGAACCGTCCGCCGGCCTTGGCCGGTGCCATCAGCAGCCTGATGAGCCGCCCGTCGAGGAATCGGCCCATGCGCTCGGGCGCGTCGAGGAAGTCCAGCGCCGAACGCGACGGCGGAGTGTCCACGACGATGAGGTCCCAGTCACCGGAGCGGTGTAGCTGGCCGAGCTTCTCCATCGCCATGTACTCCTGCGTGCCGGACAGGCTCGAGGACAGCGACTGGTAGAAGGGGTTGGCCAGGATCTGCTGGGCGCGTTCGGGCTCGGAGTGCGCCTCGACGATCTCGTCGAAGGTGCGCTTCATGTCGAGCATCATCGCGTAGAGGTCGCCCTCGGCACCCTCGACCGCGCGTGGGGTGTTGTCCAGTTCGGTCAGGCCGAGCGCCTGCGCGAGCCGCCGCGCCGGGTCGACCGTGAGCACGACGACGTCACGGCCGCGCTCGGCCGCGCGTACGCCGACGGCCGCCGCGGTCGTGGTCTTGCCCACGCCGCCGGACCCGCAGCACACGATGATCTTCGTGTCGGGATCGTCGATGAGGGTGTCGATGTCGAACACCGGGGAGACCTTCACGCCGCACCCTGCCTTCTGAGCTCCTCGGCGAGTTCGTACAGCCCGGCCAGGTCCATGCCGTCGCTGAGGTGCGGCAGCTCGTACTGCGGCACGTCGGCGTCGGCGAGCCGGGCCATCTCGCGTCCTTGCAAGGTCGTACGCCGCGCGTGGTCGGCGGCCTCGGCGGCGAGCGCCTGGGCGATCTCGGCGGCGTCGTCCTCGACGCCGGCCGCCTTGACGCCCATGCGGATCGACTCGAGGTCCAGCTCGTCGGTGAGCGCGGCGGCGAGGTCGGCCTCGGGCAGCATCGGCGGCCGGACCATGTTGATCATCAGGCCGCCGACGGGAAGGCCGATCTGGCGCAGGTCGGCGATGCCGTCGACCGTCTCCTGGACGGGCATCTCCTCCAGGAGCGTGACGAAGTGCACGGCGGTCTCGGGGCTGCGCATGACCTTCATCACCGTGTCGGCGTGATGCCGGATCGGCCCGACCTTGGCGAGCCCGGCGACCTCGGCGTTCACGTTGAGGAAACGGCTGATGCGGCCGGTCGGCGGAGCGTCCATCACGACGGCGTCGTAGATGAAGCGGCCCTGTTTGTCCTTGCGGCGCACGGCCTCGCTGGCCTTGCCGGTGAGCAGGACGTCCCGTAGGCCGGGGGCGATCGTCGTGGCGAAGTCGACGAGGCCGAGGCGGGTGAGCGCCTTGCCGGCCCGGCGCAGGTTGTAGAACATCTCGAGGTATTCGAGCATCGCCTCTTCGGGGTCGACCGCCAGGGCGTACACGTCGCCGCCATCGGGCGCGACCGCCACCTTGCGCTCCTCGTACGGCAGCGGCGGGCAATCGAACAACTGAGCGATGCCCTGGCGTCCCTCGACCTCGATGAGCAGGACCTTGCGGCCCCCGGCGGCCAGGGCCAGCGCGAGCGAGGCGGCGACCGTCGTCTTTCCGGTGCCACCCTTGCCGGTGACCACGTGCAGGCGCACGCCGTCCCAATCGGTGTCTCTCGCCCTCACTCTTGCGAGGCTATCGTCCGGTTCGGGGGCCGCTCCCGGCGAGTGCAAGTGACGTCTGACACGCCTGCCACCCGAAGGACTAGTGTCGGACATAGAGGGAAGTGGCCGTTAGAAAGGTGAGCCTCGTGGCTGAAGCGGCGATCATTCTCCTGTGCGTCCTCGCATTCTTCGTATTGCTCATCGTCATCTCGTCCGTGAAGGTCGTGCAGCAGGTCGAGCGTGGCGTGGTGTTCCGCCTCGGCCGGGTGCAGTCGCACTTCCGCGCGCCCGGGCTGACCTTGATCTTTCCCATGATCGACCGGATGACCAAGGTCAATATGCAGACGGTCGCCATGGGTGTGCCCGCTCAGGAGGGGATCACACAGGACAACGTGAGCGTGCGCGTCGACGCGGTGGTCTACTTCCGGGTGATCGATCCGGTCAAGGCCATCATCAACGTGCAGAACTACAACTGGGCGGTCTCCCAGGTGGCGCAGACGTCCCTGCGGTCCGTCATCGGCCAGGCGGACATGCAGCAGCTCCTGTCCGAACGCGAGACGATCAATACCGAGCTGCAGCGGATCATGGACCAGGCCACCGAGGCCCCCTGGGGGATCAAGGTCCAGCGGGTCGAGATCAAGGACGTGTCGCTGCCGGAGGGCATGAAGCGCTCGATGGCCCGTCAGGCCGAGGCCGAACGGGAGCGGCGGGCGCGCATCATCACCGCCGACGGTGAGTTCCAGGCGTCCAAGCGGCTCGCCGCCGCGGCCGAGGTCATGGCCCAGGACCCGGCGTCCCTCCAGCTCCGCCTGTTGCAGACCGTCGTCGAGGTCGCGGCCGAGAAGAACAGCACCCTGGTCATGCCCTTCCCCGTTGAGATGCTGCGGTTCTTCGACCGCGCGGCCGGCGGCGGCGACCAACCGCAGCGCGTCGAGGGGCACCGGCCCGACCTGGCCGAGCGGCTGGCCAAGGCCGAGGAGGACCTCGCCAAGGCCGACGAACCCTCCTCGATCAGCTCGGCGGAGGACGTTCCGCCCGTGCCGGGCCTGGAGTCCGACGCGCCCGTCGGGCACCCGGGGATCGAGGCGCCTCAGGACCAGTCTCCGCAGACCCCGAACCTGGACGGTCCGGCCTGAGCAAAGTCCGGAATTTCCGGAAATCATGGTGGAGGCCGCCGCCAGAATTGCCGCATGAACTCCATTGCGGAAACCGGCGGGTCGGTCTGGGACGTCCTCGCCAGGGCGCACAGTACGGCGGACGGCGCCCCGGAGGTGACCCGGTTCTTCGGCGACGGCTATGACGCCGGCGACCGCATCCGGCTGGGCGACCCGGCGACCGGGGCGTACGTCATGCTCAGCCGGTTCATGGACCGCTACGTCGTCGCGGAGATCTTCGATGCCCGCGGGCTGTCCGGCGACCAGGAAGAGCGCCTCAAGGCGCTGGGATGGGCCCTGGAGAGCAGCGGCACCTCACCGATCATGCCGACCTGGTGCATCAGCTGGACCTGGTACGCGGAGGAGGGGGAGTTCCTCACGGGCCGGGCGGAGAGCGTCATCTCAGCGCTGCGTGACGTGCTCGCCGTGGAGGAGGACCGGGTGCGCTGCTGGGCGTGGGGCGACGACGGCCCCTTCGCCGTGCCGTACGCGCTCCGGCACCGGGACGAGCGGCCCTCGAGGCGGGGCGCCGCCGAGGAGTGCACCGACTGGGCGGACCTGTGCCGGCGGCTGGATTGGGTGCTGCAGACCCTGCCGACCGGCGCCGCCGTGCTCATCCGCGATTCCGCTCAGCCCCGGACGACGGTGCAGTTCATGACCCACTCCCACAACGGCACCATCGCGACCAGCGCGCTCGACCCCGAGCTCGATCCGGCGTCTCTGCCCCAGCCGGGCGAGAAGATAACCGACCGCGAGCGGCGGATGTTCGAGATCGGCTGGCGACCCCAACAGCACTATCCGGATGTCGCGGACTGGACGCTCGGCGAGCCCGTGGTGTGGGCGGACACCGGACCGCTGGCCGAGCAGGCCGTCGAGGCGCTGCGGGCACTCGGCTGTGCGTCCCCGGCGGAGCTGCGGTTCAGCACGTTCCGCAACGGGCCCCGGGAGGACCCGGACCACATCGGTGTGGAGCTGGGCCTGTGGCCGGAGTGACGCCGTCGGGACGGTTAGAGTGCCGCTCATGACACGCTACGAATATGCGACCGTGCCGCTGCTGGTGCACGCCACCAAGCAGATTCTCGACAACTGGGGCGACGACGGCTGGGAGCTCGTCACCGTCATCCCGGGTCCCAACCCCGAGAACCTCGTCGCCTACCTGAAGCGGGAGAAGGCATGACCACGCCTGAGGAGCGGATCGCCGCGCTCGGGCTGGAGATCCCCGACGTCGTCGCGCCGCTGGCCTCCTACGTGCCGACGGCGCGTACGGGCGCGCACGTCTTCACCTCGGGGCAGCTGCCGGTCGTCAAGGGCGAGCTGGTCGCCACCGGCAAGGTGGGCGCGGAGATCGACCCTGAGCGCGCCGCCGAGCTGGCCAAGATCTGCGCGCTCAACGCCATCGCCGCCGTACGGGCCGAGGTGGGCGACCTGTCGCGTGTACGGCGCATCGTCAAGGTCGTCGGGTTCGTGGCCAGCGCTCCGGACTTCTACGGCCAGCCGCAGGTGATCAACGGAGCGAGTGACCTGCTCGGCGAGGTGTTCGGCGTCGCGGGCCGGCACGCGCGCAGCGCGGTCGGCGTCGCGGTGCTGCCGCGGAACGCCCCGGTCGAGGTAGAGCTGATCGCCGAAGTCGAATAGCTTTCGGACGGTACGCCCCTGCCGGCAGGGGATCGTCCTGAGCGAGGAGGCGCCGTGGCGGACGCATCCGGCTTCCGGCTACCCGACGGGCTGGCCGAACGCGCACGAGACATCAGCGAGGGCAGGGTGGAGGTGGCCGCGCCACGCGATGCCTCCACCGTGATCCTCCTCCGCGACTCCCCGGACGGGCTCCTCGTCTACCTGCTGCGACGGGTGTCGTCGATGAAGTTCGCGCCGGGTGCCCACGTCTTCCCCGGAGGCTCGGTCGACCGGCGCGACGGCGACGTCACGATCGGCTGGGCCGGGCCGTCCCCGGCCGAGTGGGGCGCTGCGTTCGGCGCCACCGAGACGATCGCCCGCGAGCTCGTCTGCGCCGCCGTGCGCGAGACGTTCGAGGAGTCCGGCGTGCTGCTGGCCGGCCCGGCCGAGGACGCCATCGTGCCCGACACCAGCGCCGACGACTGGGAGGCCGACCGGGAGGCGCTGCTGGACCGGTCGTCGTCGCTGGCCGAGCTGCTCGCCCGGCGCGGCCTCGTGCTCCGCGGCGACCTGCTGCGCCCGTGGGCGCACTGGATCACACCGGAGATCGAGGAACGCCGCTACGACACGAGGTTCTTCGTCGCCGCGCTTCCAGAGGGCCAGCACGCCCGCGACGTCAGCACCGAGTCCGACCGGGTCCTGTGGGTCCGCCCGGGCGAAGCGGCGGACGCCGCCCGGCGGGGTGACATGCCGATGCTCCCGCCGACACTGGCGACGCTGGCCGAACTGGCGGCGTACGGCTCCGTGGCGGACGTGCTGGCGGCCCGCCGTACGATCAGCCCGCGAGTCCCCTCCGCCCGTGTCGTCGATGAGGGCGTGTTCCTGGTCATGCCGGAAGGGGTGACGCTTTGAGCACGGAGCGACCGCGAGTGAGGAGGGCGAGCGACCGATGAGCATCGACGGTATGGGCACTGAGCGGGCCTTCTGCGTCCTGGCACCGAACCCTTCGGAGATGACCCTCGACGGCACCAACACCTGGGTGCTGCGCGAGCCGGGCGCGGCGCGCTCCCTCGTCATCGACCCGGGTCCGGAGGACGCGCCGCACCTGCGCCGGGTCGCCGAGGCGGCGGGCCCGGTGGCACTCGTGCTGCTCACCCACGGCCATCCGGACCACGCGGAGGGCGCCCGCACGTTCGCCGACATGGTGGGCGGGGTGCCCGTACGCGCGCTGGACCCCGCCCTCCGGCTCGGCGAGGAGGGCCTGGCCGAGGGCGACGTGGTGGAGCTGGACGGCCTGGAGCTGCGGGTCATGCAGACGCCGGGGCACACGCCGGACTCGCTGACATTCTGGCTGCCCGCCGACGAGGCGGTGCTGACCGGCGACACCGTCCTGGGCCGGGGGACCACGGTGGTGCACCACCTGGGCGACTACCTGGCCTCCCTCGACCGCCTGCGCGCGATGGCCGAAGGCACGCGGGTGATCCTGCCGGGCCACGGGGCGAAGCTCGACGACCCGGTGGGCGCGCTGGACTACTACATCGCCCACCGCCGCGAACGCCTCCGGCAGGTCGAGGACGCCCTCGCCGCCGGCGCCCGTACGGCCCGGGAGGTGGTGGAGCGGGTGTACGCCGACGTGGACCGCTCCCTGTGGCCGGTCGCCGAGGCGTCGGTACGGGCGCAGCTGGACTACCTCGCCGAACGCGGAGCCTGACGGCCTGATGGAGACGCTGCACAAGGACGTCGTCGTGGTCGGCCTGGGGGCGTTCGGCTCGGCGGCGCTGTGGCGGCTCGCCCACCGGGGCGTCGACGTCGCCGGCGTCGAACGCCAGGCCATCGGCCACCACCTGGGCTCCTCGCACGGTCAGACCCGGTTGTTCCGCATCGCGTGCCAGGAGCATCCCGGCCTGCCGCCGATCGCGCTGAAGACGCTCGCGCTCTGGACGTCGCTGGGCGAACAGACCGGTGAGACGCTCGTACGCCAGACCGGTTGCCTGAGCACCGGCGCGCCGGACAGCCGGCCGGTACGCGGCTCGCTGGAGGCCGCCGCGGCCGCGGGGGTGCCCGTCTCGTCCCTGAGCCACGACGAGCTGATCGCGCGGCAGCCGCAGTACGCGGGCCTCGCGCCCGGGGACGTCGCCGTGTGGGACCCGGGGGCGGGGATCTGCTACCCCGAGCGGAACGTACGGGCCCACGTCGCCGCCGCGCGAGCGCTGGGCGCCGACGTCTACCCGCACACGATGGTCACCGGGATCGAGGCCGACGACGACGGCGTCACCGTACGGACGCCGACGGTCGCCCTCCGCGCGGCACAGGTGGTCGTGGCGGCCGGCGCGTGGCTGGGCACGCTCGTGCCCGGCCTGCCGCTCCGGCCGCGGCGCACGCCGATGTACTGGTTCGCGCCGCGCGACCCGGCGTCGCGGGACTTCACCCTCGCGCGCTTTCCCGCGTTCATCTGGCGACGGGAGAACGGCGACGGGCTGTGGGGGCACGGCTCGGATGAGGACTTCGGCGTCAAGGTCGGCCTGGACCGCGACGAGCCGCAGGAAGCCGTCGACCCGGAGGAGCTCGACCGCTACATCCACCCGGGCCGCGACATCGACGAGCTGTCCTCCGTCGTCGCGGCGGCGTTCCCGGGGCTGGACCCGCGGCCGGCGAAGGTCATCCCGTGCATGGTGACGGACTCGGCGGACGGCCAGTTCGTGGTCGGGCGGGTTCCCGGCCGGTCCCGCCTCGTCGTCGCGGGTGGGGACAGCGGGCACGGCTTCAAACACGCGGCCGGCATCGGCGAGCTGCTCGCCCAGCTGGTGACCGGCGAGGATCCCTACTGCGCCGTGGACTTTCTCGACCCCGGGCGCTTTTGAACCCCCCTCAGCGGGTGACGGCGTCAGTGGATCCGCAGTCGGCCCGCGGTGAACGCGGTGAGCGCTCGGTCGATCTCCTCCGGCGGTCGGCGCAGTGAGCCGAGGGGAAAGCGGAGCGCGCGACGGCGCAGTGCGCGTCGGACCTCGGGCTGGTCGAGTCCGCTCACGCCCGGTGTGGCCGCCGTGACGCCCGGCGCGAGTTCGACGGCGAACAACCGCCCGCCATGCAGGCTGACCTTCGCGACGCTGGGCCAGGGGAGAAAACAGGGCGCGGGCGCGACATCGACCCGGCAGCGAAGCCCGGCCGCGGACAGGTGGAGTACCTCCTGCGGGATGCCGATGGCCGCCCAGGTCGCCTGCATGCGCCGGACCGCGGTGAACTGCCTCCGGGAATCGGCCACCAGGATCAGCCCCCCGACCACCTGCCCGGCCATCGGCAGTGTGACCAGGCCAAGTCCCGCGATCGCCGTCGTGCCGACCGCGATGCCCAGGACGAGGCAGCCTCCTACCGCGGTGGTCCACGCGGAACGGCGCTTGGAACGCAGGAGGGCGCCTCGCGTCCTCGCCACCGCGTCCGGGTCGGCCTCGACGACGAACTCCGACACCTGGATCCCCATCTCTGGAGCTGAGGCGGCGCGCCCGGTCAGCGGGAGCGCTTGCGAAGACGTTCGATGTCGAGGACCTGAACGGCGCGGGCCTCGATGCGGAGCCAGCCGCGCTGGGCGAAGTCGGCCAGCGCCTTGTTGACCGTCTCGCGGGAGGCGCCGACGAGCTGGGCCAGCTCTTCCTGGGTCAGGTCGTGGTGGACGTGCAGACCGGTCTCGGTGGGCTGGCCGAAGCGCTCCGCCAGGTCGAGCAGGGCCTTGGCGACCCGGCCCGGGACGTCGGTGAAGACCAGGTCGGCCATGATCTCGTTGGTGCGGCGCAGCCGCTGGGCCAGCGCGCGCAGGAGGTGGATGCCGATCTCGGGGTGGCCCTTGAGGAACGGCCACAGGTCGCTGTGGCTCAGCGCGGCCAGCCGCCCCTCGGTCACCGCGATCGCGCTCGCCGTACGAGGCCGCGGGTCGAACAGGGACAGCTCGCCGAACATCTCGCTCGGCCCCAACACGCTGAGGAGGTTCTCCCGGCCGTCGGGGGCGGTGCGGGTAAGCTTGATCTTGCCTTCGAGGATCACGTAGAGGCGATCGCCCTCCTGGTCCTCGGAGAACAGCGTCTGACCACGTGACAGGTGCACCTCGGTGACCGTCGCGCGCAGCGCCCTGGCTCCCTCTTCGTCCAGCGCCTCGAAGAGCGGCGCGCGGCCGAGCACCTCGACGTCGCGGTCGTTCACGTTTCCTCCTCGGTAACCTACGACCATAAGTGTGACGCACGTCGCAGTGTGAACGTGACGCGGCCCCCCTTTTTACTCTCACGTTCCATCCGTGCCGACCAGGGAGGACCGCCGTCCGGTTCGTACCAATCGCCCCTTGGGACACTCGGCCCAGGTGGGATGCGGAACCGTGGCCGCGTTCCCGTCCCGACGCTCTACCCTGGCAGGCATGGCGACGGATGTGACACCACGAGCGCGAGCCCGCAAGTGGCAGTCGGAGACGCGTCTGGGGCTCGTGCGGCGGGCGCGGAAGATCAACCGGGTGCTGGCCGAGACCTACCCCGACGCTCACTGCGAGTTGAACTTCGAGAACCCCTTCCAGCTTCTGGTCGCCACGGTGCTGTCGGCGCAGACCACCGACAAGCGGGTCAACCTCACCACCCCGGAGTTGTTCGCCAAGTACCCCACACCCGACGATCTGGCCGCCGCCAACCCGGAAGACGTCGAGGGGATCCTCAAGCCGACCGGGTTCTTCCGCGCCAAGACCAAGTCCGTCATGGGGTTGTCCGCGGCGATCCGGGATGACTTCGGCGGAGAGGTGCCCCGGACGCTCGAGGAGATGGTCAAGCTGCCCGGGGTGGGGCGCAAGACCGCGAACGTCGTGCTCGGCAACGCCTTCGACGTGCCCGGCATCACCGTCGACACGCACTTCTCCCGGCTGGTCCGGCGGTTTCGCTGGACCACCGAGACCGACCCGGTCAAGATCGAGTACGAGGTCGGTGAGTTGATCCCGCGCAAGGACTGGACGATCTTGTCGCACCGGCTGATCTGGCACGGCCGCCGGATCTGCCACGCGCGGCGCCCCGCCTGCGGTGCCTGCCCGCTCGCCCCCCTGTGCCCCTCGTTCGGCGAGGGGCCGACGGATGAGAAGACGGCGAGCAAGCTGGTCCGGCCGGGTCCGTTCTCGTGACCCGCGCCTTCGACGTTCCGGACTGCCCGGAGTGGCTGCGCACCTTCGTGGCCGAGGCGCCCGCCACGGAGGTGCCCGAGCAGTTGCGGCCGCCCGCCAACGGTGCGCGCGCCGCCGCGGTCCTCATCCTGTTCGGTGAGGGTCCGGAGGGGCCCGACCTGCTGCTTCTTCAGCGCGCCGACACGCTGCGCAAGCACGCCGGGCAGCCGGCCTTCCCGGGCGGCGGCATCTACGTCGGCGACGGCGGGCCGGTCGGCGCGGCACTGCGCGAGGCGGTCGAGGAGACCGGCCTGAACCCCGGCGGCGTGGCCCCGCTGGCGACCATGCCCGAGCTGTACGTCTCCCACAGCGGTTACCGCGTGACCCCCGTGCTCGCCTGGTGGCGCGAGCCGTCCGCGATCGCCGCCGGCGACCCCGGGGAGGTCGCCTCGGTCGCCCGGGTGCCGATCGCCGAGCTCGCCGATCCGGCCAACCGGCTGCGGATCCGCGGCCCGGCCGGACACCTGGGGCCCGCCTTCCGCGCGCGCGGCATGCTCGTATGGGGATTCACCGCCGGAATCCTCCACCGTGTTCTTCAGGTCGGAGGATGGGAGCTCCCATGGGACAAAAGCCGCATCGAAGAGCTTCCGCCCGAGGTCATCGATCTCGCCACACGCGAGTAGTCCCGCGTACGTATCCCGCCGGAGCGGATCTGGTCCGCGGAGGCGACGTACGCGACGGCCTTTCCGCTATACGGTGAACCAGTGCTGGGCGATCACCTTCTCGATCTGATTCTTCTGGCGCTCGTCGTTCTGTTCGCGATCTCGGGTTACCGGCAGGGCTTCATCGTCGGTTCGCTGAGCTTCGTGGGCTTTGTCGGCGGCGTCATCCTCGGCATGCTCATCGCGCCGCCGATCGTCAAGGCGGTCGTCGACGGCCCGGCCCAGCAGGCACTGCTGGCGATCGTGATCCCGTTCCTCACCGCGACGCTGGGCCAGTTGCTGGCCTCCTCGGTGGGCTCCGCCCTGCGCAGCCGCGTGACCTGGGACTCCGCCCGCAGCGTCGACGCGGTCGGCGGCGCATGCGTCAGCGGCGTCGCCCTCCTGGTCGTCGCCTGGCTGATCGGCAGCGCGCTGGTCACCTCGCCGTTCGTGTGGCTGCGTACCCAGGTCAAGGACTCCACCGTCCTGCACGGCGTGAACACCTTCATGCCCGACCAGGCCGAGACCTGGTTCTCCTCCTTCCGCGGGTTCGTCTCCAAGACCGGCTTCCCGCAGGTCTTCGGCGGGCTCGGCGGCGAGTCGGTCGTCGACGTGCCGCCCCCCGACGACAAGATCCTCAACACCCCCGAGCTGCGCCAGGCACGCAAGAGCATCGTCAAGATCATCGGTACCGCGCGCAGCTGCCAGCGCAAGATCGAGGGCACCGGCTTCGTGTATGCCCCGGGCCGCGTGATGACCAACGCCCACGTGGTCGCCGGCGTCGACTCCAACCCTCGGGTGTTCACCATGGGCAGCGGCACGTTCAGCGGCCGGGTCGTGCTGTACGACTACAAGCGCGACGTGGCCATCCTCGACGTGCCGGGCCTGTCCCTGCCGACGCTGAAGTTCGACGGCACGGCCCACACGCGCGACGACGCCGTGGTGGCCGGCTTCCCGAAGAACCACCCCTTCACCACCCGCCCGGCGCGCATCCGGGCGAAGCAGAAGGCGCGCGGCCCGGACATCTACCACTCCGGCCAGGTCACCCGCGAGATCTACGCGATCCGGGCCCTGGTCGAGCAGGGCAACTCCGGTGGACCGCTCCTGGCGCCGAACGGCAAGGTGTACGGCGTGGTCTTCGCCGCCGCACTGGACAACAAGGACACCGGGTACGTCCTGACCGCCGCCGAGGTGGCCCCCGACGCCCAGGCCGGCGTGAACGCGGTCAACGAGGTCTCCACGCAGTCCTGCTCCGACTGAATGACCGGTCGCCGCGCCTGCGGCCTATGACACGATCGCGCCGAGGCTCGGGGCCAGGTCCTGGTCGGTCACGGCGTCCAGGCCGTCACGTTCGATGCGGTCGGCGACCTGCCGGGCGTGGGCCGCGAGCGGCATGGTGGCGATGCCGTACGGGGCCGGGTCGTAGGCCGCGATGCGGTCGGCGGCGCGGCGGAGCAGGGACTGGGCGCCCTGGGCGTTGCCGCGCCGTACGTGCGTGAAGCCGACCGCCATCTGGGCCAGCCCCTTCCACAGCTCGCGCTCCGGGTCCGGGGCGGCCTTCCAGGCGGCCTCCAGCACCTCGTGCGCGTGGAACGGCCGGTCGGTGTCGAGCAGGCGCTGCGCCTCGGCCAGGGCCTCTTCCGGCGGCGCCGTGTAGTCGTCCGGCACCCGCTCCTCGCCACGCGCGCCGCGTGGGAGCGGGCGGCCGTACGCGTCTCGGGGGCGGGCGCTGCGGGCCCGGCCCGCCTCGTCGCGGTCACGGTCGCGGTCCATCAACGGTCGGGCTCCGGGTCGGACAGCCAGCCGAGGAGCTCCTCGTCGAAGCTCTCGGGGCGTTCTTCGTGCGGGAAGTGGCCGGCGCCCTCGATCAGCTTCCAGCGGTACGGCGCCTCCACATAGCGGCCCGAGCCCTGCGCGCTGCGCGGCAGCACCGTACGGTCGAGCGCGCCGTGCAGGTGCAGCACCGGTACGCGGATCGGGGCGCGCATGCGGCGGGAGTATCGGATGCCGTCCGGGCGCAGCAACGAGCGGACCGTCCAGCGGTGATACTCCAGCGCGCAGTGGGCGACGGCCGGGATCTGGAAGGCGGTGCGGTACACCTCCTCGGTGCGGGCGTCCGGCCAGCCCGGCCCCGACCAGTCGCGCAGCAGCTCGCCCACGAGGGCGGCATCGTCCTTGATCAGGCGTTTCTCGGGCGTGATCGGCAGCTGGAAGCCGAGCGCGTAGCGCGCCGCCCAGCCCTGGTGGAGGACGTCGGTCAGCAGCGAGTGGCCCAGGCGCAGCGGATGGGGGGTCGAGACCGTGACGAGGCGCTGCACGACCTTGGGGTAGTAGACGCCCATCGTCCAGGCGAGCAGCCCGCCCCAGTCGTGGCCGACCACCGTGGCGTTCGCCTCGCCGAGCGAGCGCACCAGCCCGGCGACGTCACCCGCCAGTGTGACCAGGTCGTATCCGCGCGGCGGCTTGTCGCTTCCGCCGTACCCGCGCAGGTCGACGGCTGCCGCGCGGTATCCCGCCGCGGCCAGCGTCTCGAGCTGGCGGCGCCAGGTCCACCAGAACTCGGGGAACCCGTGCGCGAGCAGGACCAGCGGCCCGTCGCCGAGCTCGGCGACGTGGAAGCGGGTGCCGCCCGCGCTCACCGACCGATGCCGCCAGGGGCCCTCGATCAGGGCGGCGGATTCGTCGGACATGACGGCTACTCGGTGAGGGCGGGCGTGGACTCGTCGCCGCCGCGGCGCAGCATGGCGATGTCGTCCTTCATGGTGCGGCGCGTCCGGCTGACGCCGGTCATCTTCTTCATCCGCCACAGCCCGATCCCGATGAGGATCGCGGCGAGCACGACGTACGCGCCGGCGACGATGAGGAAGGCCGCCCAGTTCCAGATGCCGGCCGTCATCAGGCCGTACGCCGCGGCGATCGACAGCAGGATCACCACGATGCCGCCGATGAGCCCCGCGACGGCGAACAGCGTGCTGCCGAGGGCCGCCTTCTTGGCGTCGTCCTTGAGCTCGAGCTTGGCCAGCTCGATCTCGGACTTGACCAGGCGGGAGACACTTCCCGTGGCGATGGCGACCAGCTCACCGAGCGACTTGTCCTCAAGCTGCCCGTCGGACCGTACCTCCGTCATGGTTCTCCTCTCCGTACGGGACGACGTGTCCCCGGGCGCGGGCGACGGCGGCCGGAGTGATCAAAGACCGCCTAGTCAGAGGTTAGTCCTGTCCGGCGTCACGCGTCGTGACCATCCCTTCTCGGATTCCCCGTAAGGGCCCGGCACACGCGCGGGAGGGCGCGGCCGACCGGCCGCGCCCTCCCGTGTCGCGTGGGTTCCGGCTCGCCACCGGCGTCCCTAGTCTTCCTTCTGGGCGGGCAGCTTCTCCTTGATCAGGTCCATGACCGTGCTGTCCGTCAGCGTGGTCACGTCGCCGAGCGAACGGTGTTCGGCGACATCGCGGAGCAGGCGGCGCATGATCTTGCCCGAGCGTGTCTTGGGCAGCTCGGGGACGATCATGATCTGACGCGGCTTCGCGATCGGGCCGAGGTGCCTGGCCACATGGTCGCGCAGCTCGGCGACCAGGGCGTCGCCGTCGTCGATCGAGTCGCCACGCAGGATGACGAACGCGACGATCGCCTGAGTGGTCGTCGGGTCGGTCGCGCCGACGACCGCCGCCTCGGCGACCTTCGGGTTCGACACCAGCGCCGACTCGACCTCGGTCGTGGAGATGTTGTGGCCGGAGACGAGCATGACGTCGTCCACGCGGCCGAGCAGCCACAGGTCGCCGTCCTCGTCCTTCTTCGCGCCGTCGCCGGCGAAGTAGAGCCCGTCGAACCGGGACCAGTACGTTTTGACGTACCGCTCGTCGTCGCCCCAGATCGTCCGGAGCATCGAGGGCCACGGCTCCTTGACCACGAGGAACCCGCCGCCGCCGTCCGGCACCGGCTTGCCCTGGTCATCGACCACGTCGGCGTCGATGCCGGGCAGCGGGCGCATCGCGGCGCCGGGCTTGCCGTGCGTGACGCCCGGCAGCGGAGAGATCATCAGCGCGCCGGTCTCGGTCTGCCACCACGTGTCGACGACGGGGGTGCGGTCGCCGCCGATGTTGGTGCGGTACCAGATGTACGCCTCGGGGTTGATCGGCTCACCGACCGAGCCGAGGAGCCGTAGTGAGGACAGGTCGTGCTGGGCCGGGATCTCCGTGCCCCACTTCATGAAGGTGCGGATCGCGGTGGGCGCGCAGTACAGGATGGTGACCTTGTACTTTTCGACGAGCTCCCACCATCGGCCCTTGTGCGGCGTGTCGGGCGTGCCCTCGTACATCACGCTCGTCGCGCCGTTGGACAGCGGCCCGTACACGATGTAGGAGTGCCCGGTCACCCAGCCGATGTCGGCCGCGGTCCAGAACACGTCGGTGTCCGGCTTGAGGTCGAAGACCGCGTGGTGCGTCCAGGAGACCTGGGTGAGGTAGCCGCCCGAGGTGTGCAGGATGCCCTTGGGCTTGGCCGTGGTGCCCGAGGTGTACATGACGTAGAGCGGGTGCTCGGCGTCGTGCGGCTGGGCCTCGTGCTCCTCGCTCTGCCCGTCGACGAACTCGTGCCACCAGAGGTCGCGGCCGTCCGTCCAGGCCACGTCCTGACCGGTACGGCGTACGACGAGCACGTTGCGCACGTGGTCGAGGCCCTCGATCGCCTCGTCGACGGCGGGCTTGAGGGCGCTCGCGGCGCCACGGCGGTATCCGCCGTCGGCGGTGATGACGATGTGGGCGCCGCAGTCCTCGATGCGGTTGCGCAGCGCGTCGGAGGAGAAGCCGCCGAAGACCACGGTGTGCGGCGCGCCGAGCCGGGCGCAGGCCAGCATCGCGATCACGGTCTCCGGGATCATCGGCATGTAGATCGCGACGCGGTCGCCCTTGTTGACGCCCAGCTCGATGAGGGCGTTCGCGGCCTTGCCGACCTCGCGCTTGAGGTCGGCGTACGTGATCGTCCGCGTGTCGCCGGGCTCGCCCTCCCAGTGGTAGGCGACCTTGTCACCGTTGCCCGCCTCGACGTGGCGGTCGACGCAGTTGTACGCGACGTTGAGCTGCCCGCCGGTGAACCACTTGGCGAACGGGGGGTTCGACCAGTCGAGTGCGTTGTCCCATTTGGTGTTCCAGTGCAGCCGCTCCGCCTGCTTCTCCCAGAAAGCCAGACGGTCCGCCGCCGCTTCGCCGTACGCTGCTTCGGTGACGTTGGCGGCCGCGGCCAGCTCCGCGGGAGGAGCGAACCGCCGGCTCTCTTGAAGAAGGTTGGACAGGGTTTCGGTTGGGGGTTCCTGCGCCACGGTGCGCTCCTTCAGCCAATGGGTGAGTCGGTGGTCTATCTAGCCACTCCAGCAGTTCGACGCCGGTGGTGACAAGGGGCAGCCACCCGTGTTACCGGGCCCCGCGCAGGGTACCCGCTGCCGGCCGATTAGGGTCATCCGAATGAACGACCCATTTGCCCATGTCGCGGGGTTGCCCGGGGTTTTCGAGGCCGTCGCCTCGGCGCGGGAGGCGGTGGACCGCCTGCTCGCTCATCGCATTCTGCGGCGGCGGAGCGCGGAGGTGTCGGCGGAGTCGGCCCTGCGCGGTGCGCGTGCGTCCGCGGAGCTGGAGGGGGTGCCGGCCCCGCTCGAGGACGTACGGGCGGGGCTGGTGGAGGATCCGCTGGTCCAGGGGGCGCTGCGGGTGTCGGCGTCACTGGGGTCGCTCGCCCCGACGTGGCGGGTGGCGCCGCGTCAGGCCCTGGCGCGGCTGCATGTTCTCGCCGGCCTAGGCTCCGGAGAGTTGGGGCGTCCGCGTGCGTCGATCGAGGCCGCGGACCCGCTGTCGCTGGGGGCGCCGCCGTCGCCGTCGCAGGTCACGGACCGGCTGTCGTCGCTGAGCGACCTGCTGACGACGCCGACCGAGGCGCCGGCGCTGGTGGTCGCCGCCATCGCCGAAGGGGAGTTGCTGGCGCTGCGGCCGTTCGGCTCGGCGGACGGTCTGGTGGCGCGGGCGGCGGCCCGGCTGACGCTGATCGACCGGGGCCTGGACCCGAAGTCGCTGGCGGCGCCGGAAGTGGGACATGTGGAGCTCGGCTCCGCTTATGTCGAAGCGATCCGCGCCTATGTCTCGGGCACTCCGTCGGGGGTCGCGCAATGGGTGCGTCACTGTGCGGAGGCGACCGCACTTGGCGCCAGGGACGCCTTGGCGGTTTGCGAGGCATTCACACGCAGATGAGCTTAATGCCCGAATTTAGGAAATTGAGGGGTGCCGGGCAAAGCGAGCGGCGTTCCCGTTGGGAACGTCGCTCGCCGTCACGTCATACCGGGTTACCAAGCGTGCACCTTCATCAGTCGGACCGGGTCAAGCCCGTCTCGACACGCCTACCGAGGCTGGTCGCGCGTGGGTGCCCGGCTGCCGTGCTCGGACACTGCGTCCTTGAGACCTGTCTACGCCGAATTCTCGCAGTTGACAAGCCCTGTGCGGTCGGTCCGGCACGCGGCGTTCGCCGGGTGTTCACCGTGATGGTGTTCGTGGGGGTGGAAGGGCGTGTCGTTCCCACCCTCGGGTCAAGCGGTTACCTAGAGTGATCTATGTTCCGCCTGGTTCGGTCAAGGAGCGTTCAGAACCGGCGCGAACTCGTCCGCTACGCTGCGGAACTCGCGGTCGGTGTTCACGCTGTGACACAGGTGGTGTATGTCCGAATATGTCATGGGGGCCAGTGTCCTGGATGCTTCAGGAAATAGAACGCCTCTCGACGCAACGGCCTGTGATGGGGCAGCATATGTCGAATCTGCATACACTGTGGAAGCTAGGTATACGTTCTTGCTGACGATGGCCTGTCTACCGATTTAGGTTGGCGAACAGACTTCCCTCGGAAAAACGGGACCGGCTCTACCCCCCCAGAGCCGGACCGTGTGGCGACCCCCGCTCTCCCCCCCGGCGGGGGTCGCCTCGTTTCCGCAGGCCGTTCGGTGTTTCCCGCCATTTTCCGTCGGCCATTCCGGTGGGGTGTCCGGTGGGGCGGTCTGGGGGGTGGCTCCGTTGCGGGGGGCGGGCTCCGTTTCGGACGTCCGTATCGGGGTGTCGTGGGAACGCCGCCTGGGCGGATCCTCGTACGGGTCTTGGCGGGCGGTCGGTCGGTGGAGTGTCCACCTGTGGTCACGGCGTCGCGCTTGTGTGGTTTCGTGCTCGCCTGGCGCCTCCGACGGCAGCCACTCTTGCCTCGTTGCCTCGTTGCCTCGTTGCCTCGTTGCCTCGTTGCCTCGTTGCCTCGTTGCCTCGTTGCCTCGTTGC